>NZ_CAOLGM010000084.1:0-20331 GCF_948475835.1 uncultured Escherichia sp.
ATTAAACCTGCCAAAAATATTATTATTTGGCAGGTTTAATTTCTTAACGCAAATATAAAACACAAAATTACAACATTTAAATAACAAAACAGCATCTAATATGGCGCTATTCATAATTAATGATTTATTATTTGGGGTATGATCGTTTTTTTTTGATCTTCTTCACAGATTATAGCCATTTCATGGATAGAATAACTCTACCTTCAACTGACACAGCAAGAGGTAAAGGTAAATGGAAAATAATAACCGCTTAATGCCTCATATAAGGCGGACAACCCATATCATGAAGTTTGCCCATCGTAATAGTTTTGACTTTCATTTCTTTAATGCCCGCTAGTCTTCTGACTAAAGGGCACCCCAACGTACAGGTCTCCCTGACTTTAAGCATTACAGGTTAATACCTGTATTCCTCGGTGCTCATATACTGCTAACCCTTTTAAACTCTAAATAATTCGAGTCGCAGCACTTGCAACTTGAGGTATGACGAGTATAGCCAGTTACCGGGCTGGTCTGGGTTATTGCATCTGCAAAAAGCAAACTACTGATTTATTTATCAGCGGTGGAGCTTTGCTTTTTTTCCGGCGTGATCGATTTCTCCTTTGAGAAATTGAGGACCTGCTATTACCTGAAATAAAGAGATGAACAAAATGTCAGAATTAAAAATTGCCGTTAGTCGTTCTTGCCCTGATTGTTTTTCCACTCATCGTGCATGCGTGAATATAGACGAAAGTAATTATATTGACGTTGCCGCCATTATTTTATCAGTCAGTGATGTTGAACGTGGAAAACTCGATGAAATAGACGCTACTGGCTATGACATTCCTGTTTTTATTGCAACGGAAAATGAAGAACGTGTACCCGCAGAATATCTGCCACGTATTTCTGGTGTCTTCGAACATTGCGAATCACGTAAAGAGTTTTATGGACGTCAGTTAGAAACCGCTGCCAGCCATTATGAAACGCAACTGCGCCCGCCCTTCTTCCGCGCACTGGTCGATTATGTTAATCAGGGCAATAGTGCTTTTGACTGCCCTGGTCATCAGGGGGGTGAGTTTTTCCGTCGCCATCCGGCAGGCAATCAGTTCGTGGAATACTTTGGCGAAATGCTCTTCCGCTCTGACTTGTGTAATGCTGACGTAGCAATGGGCGATCTGCTGATTCATGAAGGTGCGCCATGTATTGCACAACAGCATGCGGCTAAAGTCTTTAATGCCGATAAAACCTATTTCGTTTTAAACGGTACTTCATCTTCTAATAAAGTGGTCTTAAACGCATTGCTGACGCCGGGCGATCTGGTGTTGTTTGACCGCAATAACCATAAATCTAACCACCACGGTGCGTTGCTACAGGCTGGCGCGACACCGGTTTATCTGGAAACCGCACGTAACCCGTATGGTTTTATCGGTGGTATTGACGCTCACTGTTTTGAAGAAAGTTACCTGCGTGAGCTGATTACAGAAGTTGCACCGCAGCGGGCAAAAGAGGCTCGTCCTTTCCGCCTCGCCGTTATTCAGCTAGGCACTTACGACGGTACGATTTATAACGCCCGTCAGGTGGTGGATAAAATTGGTCATCTGTGTGACTACATTCTGTTTGACTCCGCATGGGTTGGCTATGAGCAATTTATCCCGATGATGGCTGACTGTTCGCCGCTGTTGCTGGATCTTAATGAGAACGATCCGGGTATTCTGGTTACGCAATCCGTACATAAACAGCAGGCTGGTTTTTCTCAAACTTCACAAATCCATAAAAAAGACAGCCACATCAAAGGGCAACAGCGTTATGTACCGCACAAACGCATGAACAACGCCTTTATGATGCACGCCTCCACCAGCCCGTTCTATCCGCTGTTTGCCGCACTGGATATCAACGCCAAAATGCATGAAGGTGTCAGCGGTCGTAATATGTGGATGGATTGTGTGGTAAATGGCATTAATGCCCGCAAACTGATCCTCGATAACTGTCAGCATATTCGTCCGTTCGTACCTGAACTGGTGGATGGTAAACCCTGGCAGTCGTATGAAACAGCGCAAATTGCGGTTGATCTGCGCTTCTTCCAGTTTGTACCAGGGGAACACTGGCATTCTTTTGAAGGCTATGCAGAGAATCAATACTTTGTCGATCCTTGCAAACTGTTGCTGACAACCCCAGGTATTGATGCACGTAACGGCGAATATGAAGCGTTCGGTGTACCCGCGACGATTCTTGCTAACTTCCTGCGCGAAAATGGCGTAGTGCCGGAAAAATGCGATCTTAACTCCATCCTCTTCCTGCTGACTCCGGCAGAAGATATGGCCAAGCTTCAGCAACTTGTTGCCCTGCTGGTACGCTTCGAAAAACTGCTTGAGTCCGACGCGCCATTAGCAGAAGTGCTGCCTTCCATCTACAAACAGCATGAAGAGCGCTACGCCGGTTATACCCTGCGTCAGTTGTGTCAAGAAATGCATGATTTGTATGCCCGTCACAACGTGAAACAACTGCAAAAAGAGATGTTCCGTAAGGAACACTTCCCACGCGTAAGCATGAATCCGCAAGAAGCCAACTACGCCTATTTACGCGGTGAAGTGGAGCTGGTTCGTCTGCCGGATGCAGAAGGCCGTATCGCTGCCGAAGGTGCGCTTCCTTATCCTCCGGGTGTGCTGTGCGTTGTTCCGGGTGAAATCTGGGGTGGTGCTGTTCTGCGTTACTTCAGCGCTCTGGAAGAAGGGATCAACCTGTTGCCAGGTTTTGCACCGGAGCTTCAGGGTGTCTATATCGAAGAACATGATGGTCGTAAGCAAGTTTGGTGCTATGTCATCAAGCCTCGTGATGCGCAAAGCACCCTGTTGAAAGGGGAAAAATTATGAGTCAGGCTAAATCGAACAAAATGGGCGTCGTTCAGTTAACCATACTGACGATGGTCAACATGATGGGCTCCGGTATCATCATGCTGCCGACAAAGCTTGCCGAAGTTGGGACAATTTCAATTATCTCCTGGCTGGTGACAGCCGTAGGCTCAATGGCACTGGCATGGGCATTCGCAAAATGCGGTATGTTCAGCCGTAAATCAGGCGGTATGGGCGGTTATGCGGAGTATGCTTTCGGTAAATCCGGTAACTTTATGGCGAACTATACCTACGGCGTCTCGCTGCTGATTGCTAACGTCGCGATTGCTATTTCGGCGGTTGGTTACGGCACCGAACTGCTCGGCGCGAGTTTGTCGCCAGTGCAGATTGGTCTTGCGACCATCGGGGTGCTGTGGATTTGTACCGTGGCTAACTTTGGTGGTGCGCGCATTACCGGGCAAATCAGTAGCATTACCGTGTGGGGGGTCATTATTCCGGTGGTAGGCCTGTGCATTATCGGCTGGTTCTGGTTTAGCCCGACGCTTTACGTTGATTCCTGGAATCCGCATCATGCACCGTTCTTCAGTGCAGTAGGTTCTTCCATCGCTATGACGCTGTGGGCTTTTCTCGGTCTGGAGTCTGCGTGTGCGAATACTGATGTAGTGGAAAACCCGGAACGTAATGTGCCAATCGCGGTACTCGGCGGTACGTTAGGTGCGGCGGTGATTTATATCGTCTCCACCAACGTGATTGCAGGGATTGTGCCTAATATGGAGCTGGCAAATTCAACGGCACCATTTGGCCTGGCCTTCGCACAGATGTTCACACCAGAAGTGGGTAAAGTCATTATGGCGCTGATGGTGATGTCCTGCTGCGGTTCGCTGCTTGGCTGGCAGTTCACCATTGCCCAGGTGTTTAAATCTTCATCTGATGAAGGCTACTTCCCTAAAATTTTCTCCCGTGTAACCAAAGTGGATGCACCGGTGCAGGGAATGTTGACCATTGTGATTATCCAGAGCGGGTTGGCGCTGATGACGATTAGCCCGTCGCTAAACAGTCAGTTCAACGTGCTGGTTAACCTGGCCGTGGTGACCAATATCATTCCGTATATTCTGTCAATGGCGGCATTAGTCATTATTCAGAAGGTCGCTAATGTGCCCCCCTCAAAAGCGAAAGTTGCAAACTTTGTTGCTTTTGTTGGCGCGATGTATAGCTTTTATGCGCTGTACTCATCCGGGGAAGAAGCCATGCTGTACGGTTCCATCGTGACCTTCCTTGGTTGGACACTGTATGGTCTGGTATCACCACGCTTTGAACTGAAAAATAAACACGGTTAAAAAAGCAAAGTAAAAAAGGGCGATCTTGCGACCGCCCTTTTTTTATTAAATGTGTTTACGCGTTTTTCAGAACTTCGCTAACAATCTCAACCGCTTCTTTCTCAATCTGCTTGCGATGTTCTTCACCGAGGAAGCTTTCGCAGTAGATCTTATATGCGTCTTCCGTGCCTGACGGACGCGCGGCGAACCAGCCGTTGTCAGTCATCACTTTCAGACCGCCAATAGAAGCACCGTTGCCCGGAGCAGCAGTCAGGCGCGCGGTGATCGGGTCACCTGCCAGGGTGCTGGCGCTCACCATTTCCGGAGACAGCTTAGACAGCGCCGCTTTTTGTGCGGAAGTCGCAGCTGCCTGCAAACGGTTGTAGCTCGGCGCACCAAAGCGTTTTGCCAGTTCGTTGTAGTGTTCCTGCGGGTTCTTACCGGTGACAGCGGTGATTTCCGCCGCCAGCAGACACATAATGATGCCGTCTTTGTCGGTGGACCACGGCGTGCCGTCGAAACGCAGGAAGGAAGCCCCTGCGCTCTCTTCGCCGCCAAAGCCGAAGCTGCCGTCGAACAGACCATCAACAAACCATTTGAAACCTACCGGTACTTCTACCAGCTTACGGCCCAAGTCATTGACCACACGGTCGATCATCGCAGAAGAAACCAGCGTTTTACCGACAGCAACATCTTTGCCCCACTGCGGACGATGCTGGAACAGGTAGTTGATCGCCACCGCCAGGTAGTGGTTCGGATTCATCAAACCTGCCGGAGTGACGATACCGTGACGGTCATAATCCGGGTCGTTAGCAAACGCCAGATCGAACTTATCACGCAGTGCCAGCAGACCCGCCATCGCACACTCGGAGGAGCAGTCCATACGGATCGCACCGTCTTTATCGAGGTGCATAAAGCGGAAGGTTTGATCGACCTGATCGTTAACGATGGTCAGGTTGAGGTTGTAATACTCGCCAATGCGCTTCCAGTATTCGATACCGGAACCGCCCAACGGATCAACGCCCAGCGTCAGGCCCGCTTTCTGAATCGCCGCCATATCAACGATATCGGCCAGCCCTTCCACGAACGGCTGCACCAGATCCTGCTCTTTCACATGACCGGATGCCATCGCTTCGTCGAGGGAGATACGCTTCACGCCTTTCAGGCCATCGGCCATCAGTGCGTTGGCCCTGTCTTCCACCACTTTGGTGACGTTAGTATCAGCCGGGCCACCATTTGGCGGATTGTACTTGATACCACCATCTTCCGGCGGGTTATGGGACGGTGTAATCACGATACCGTCTGCCAGCGGGCCACCTTTTTTATTGTGAACCAGGATGGCATTGGAAACGGCAGGCGTCGGAGTGAAGCCATTGTTTTCCTGCACAATGACATCAACGCCGTTCGCTGCCAGCACTTCCAGTACGGAAATGAACGCAGGCTCGGACAGGGCGTGAGTATCTTTACCCACATAGCAAGGGCCAGTGATGCCGTTTTTCGCACGTTCTTCAGCAATTGCCTGAGCGATCGCCAGAATGTGCGGCTCGTTAAAGCTGTGGCGCGCTGCACTGCCACGGTGACCGGAAGTACCGAATTTCACCGCGTGCTCCGCATTCCCTGCTTCTGGTTTCAGTACATAATATTGCGCCGTCAGTTGGGCGACGTTAATCAAATCACTCTGTTGTGCAGGTTGGCCTGCACGATTGTGGATTGCCATTGCTTTGTCCTTTGTCTGCAACGTTTTAGATAGTTCCGCAAACCTTCTCAATCAATTCCGCCGGGAATTGCATCGACTGCATGATGTGTTCGATCATGCTGCATTTACGGCCGGTGTTGGTGTTGGTGATCACCCAATACGGCGTGCCTGGCACATGTTTCGGCTTGGTCTGATTACCATTTTTCAGCAGCGTTTGTTCATCTGCCGCAAAGTAAACGCGTGTACGACCGTGCAACGATTCCGTTGCTTCGGCAAACGCCTGGGCGTCAAGAGAATATAGTGTAGACAACAGCAGCATAAAGCGATTGACCGCTCGCTTTTGCTCTGCGTATTCGTCCGAAAGCAGAAGTTCACGCATTGCGCGAACCTTGTCTTTAATCGTTTTGACCGGCTTCGCTTCGACGATAGCAGGTGACGCAACGCGAACCTCTTTCGTCACCGGAGCAGCAGGCTGTGATGCGGCGGAAAATTTCAACATACGCCGTAAAATGTCGGATGCGCTCTCGCCGATATGCTTAGTGTGGCTGGCAATATAGCTGTAGAGTTCATCATCAACTTCAATCGTTTTCATCTTAATCCAGTGCAGTGTCTTAGCTGAATACAAGTCGCCAGGAGTATATGAATAAATCCCGGCAGCGGATAGCGTCAAGCCTGGCTTGCAGAAAAACTCGGAATAAACCTTATTTGTTGCAGCCCTGTGGCACAATGGTCAACATAATACCCTAACCCGACAACGCGAAAAAAAGAACTTTGCCATGAAATTGAATATCCGCGCGCAAACTGCACAAAACCAGCACAATAATTCTCCCATCGTTCTTGTCCATGGTCTGTTTGGTAGCCTCGACAACCTTGGCGTACTGGCTCGCGATCTGGTAAACGATCACAATATCATCCAGGTTGATATGCGTAACCACGGTCTTTCACCGAGAGAGCCGGTAATGAATTACCCGGCGATGGCGCAGGATCTTGTTGATACCCTGGATGCACTGCAGATCGACAAAGCAACATTTATCGGTCACTCCATGGGCGGTAAAGCGGTAATGGCACTTACTGCACTGGCCCCCGATCGCATCGATAAACTGGTGGCGATTGACATCGCGCCGGTCGACTATCACGTACGCCGTCATGATGAGATTTTCGCAGCTATCAACGCGGTCAGTGAATCGGACGCACAAACTCGCCAGCAAGCAGCAGCAATAATGCGCCAGCATCTTAATGAAGAAGGGGTGATTCAGTTTCTGTTGAAATCTTTTGTTGACGGGGAGTGGCGCTTTAACGTGCCGGTATTGTGGGATCAGTATCCGCATATTGTGGGTTGGGAGAAAATCCCGGCATGGGATCACCCTGCCCTGTTTATCCCTGGCGGCAATTCTCCGTATGTTAGCGAGCAGTACCGTGATGATTTACTGGCACAATTTCCACAGGCACGGGCGCATGTGATTGCAGGCGCGGGTCACTGGGTCCATGCTGAAAAACCGGATGCGGTATTACGCGCTATCCGTCGCTATCTCAATGATTAACGCAACTGATTAAAAACCCAGCGTCCGCGTCGCTTTCCGCGCGTGGGCGTTGGCGTGACTCATCGCGCTGATGTATTATGGCGCGCTATCCATCCGGGCAGAGGCCTGGCTGATTGTTTCCCCCGAAGTCACCAAGATCATGGCCAAAGAACAAACGGACCGTACGACATTAGATCTGTTCGCGCACGAGCGTCGACCGGGACGACCGAAAACTAATCCGCTTTCGCGCGATGAACAGCTGCGTATTAATAAACGCAACCAGCTAAAACGCGACAAAGTACGTGGCCTTAAGCGTGTCGAACTGAAGCTGAACGCGGAAGCTGTCGAGGCGCTGAACGAGCTGGCGGAGTCGCGCAATATGAGCCGTAGCGAACTGATCGAAGAGATGTTAATGCAGCAACTGGCGGCGCTGCGTAGTCAGGGCATCGTTTAAATTTCCACTTTCATGTAGCACAGTGTGCAGTCCTGCTCGTTTGCTGATTCCGCAAGACTGCCTGTTCTGCTATGATTGCCTTTATCCGTGGGCAATTTTCCACCCCCATTTCAATAAGTTTCAAGAGGTTATTTCACTCATGGCTATCACTGGCATCTTTTTCGGCAGCGACACCGGTAATACCGAAAATATCGCAAAAATGATTCAAAAACAGCTTGGTAAAGACGTTGCCGATGTCCATGACATTGCAAAAAGCAGCAAAGAAGATCTGGAAGCTTATGACATTCTGCTGCTGGGCATCCCAACCTGGTATTACGGCGAAGCGCAGTGTGACTGGGATGACTTCTTCCCGACTCTCGAAGAGATTGATTTCAACGGCAAACTGGTTGCGCTGTTTGGTTGTGGTGACCAGGAAGATTACGCCGAATATTTCTGCGACGCATTGGGCACCATCCGCGACATCATTGAACCGCGCGGTGCAACCATCGTTGGTCACTGGCCAACTGCGGGCTATCATTTCGAAGCATCAAAAGGTCTGGCAGATGACGACCACTTTGTCGGTCTGGCTATCGACGAAGACCGTCAGCCGGAACTGACCGCTGAACGTGTAGAAAAATGGGTTAAACAGATTTCTGAAGAGTTGCATCTCGACGAAATTCTTAATGCCTGATGTGATGCGGCGTAGACTCATGTCTACGCCGTATTAATAGATAATGCCAATCAAAATAATTGCTACAAATTTGTAACTTTTGCTGTTGTACCTGTACAATGTCCCGGTGTTCAAGTGGCCTTGCCGTTGTAAATGTAAGCTGTGCCACGTTTTTATTAACAATATTTGCCAGGGACTTGTGGTTTTCATTTAGGCGTGGCAATTCTATAATGATACGCATTATCTCAAGAGCAAATTCTGTCACTTCTTCTAATGAAGTGAACCGCTTAGTAACAGGACAGATTCCGCATGACTGATAACAATACCGCCCTAAAGAAAGCTGGCCTGAAAGTAACGCTTCCACGTTTAAAAATCCTGGAAGTTCTTCAGGAGCCGGACAACCATCACGTCAGTGCGGAAGATTTATACAAACGTCTGATCGATATGGGTGAAGAAATTGGTCTGGCTACGGTATATCGCGTACTGAACCAGTTTGACGACGCTGGTATCGTCACCCGCCACAATTTTGAAGGCGGTAAATCCGTATTTGAACTGACACAGCAACATCACCACGATCACCTGATTTGCCTCGACTGCGGCAAGGTTATCGAATTTAGTGATGATTCCATCGAAGCGCGTCAGCGTGAAATTGCCGCAAAACATGGCATTCGCCTGACTAACCACAGTCTCTATCTTTACGGTCACTGTGCCGAAGGCGATTGCCGCGAAGATGAGCACGCGCACGAAGGCAAATAAGCCAGCCTGAACGAGAAAAGCCAACCTGCGGGTTGGCTTTTTTATGCAAGGGAAATAAGAAAAGCGAGAGTTACAGCTCTCACTTATTTGTTATTACTGCGAATTTCCTGCCAAACTTTATCACAATCGGCTTTCACCGCCTGGTCATTACCGGTTTGCGTTGCGCGCAGACACTGCTGATAATCCAGTACGCGTACACTTTCCTGGTCGGCAAACTGCTGATGTTGTTTTTCTTTCTTCAGCACGTTTAACACGCTCTGGCAGGCTTCAATTTTTTCTGGCGAACCTTGTGCGGTGTTGATACAGGCGCTGTATGCCTCTTTCAGACGACTGTCTTCCTGTGGCGCGGTTGATTGCGCACAAGCTACCAGCCCCGATGCCATCATGGCGATGAGAATCAGTTTTTTCATAGCAAATTCCTCAAACGTGCGGCAGGCACAAAACCTGCCGCGTCGGGCATCAGAAGATGGTGAATGGTGCGATTACCATAAATTTCACGTCACGCTCATCCTGGAAGATGTTACCGTAACCGCCGCCCCAGCTTGGGATGTCAGAGTGGTTGTCGTATTCGGTGAAGTGCAGTTTGAACATCGTGCCTTTGGCGCGGCCGTCCTGAATGGTGTAGACCGCATCCAGGCTGTAGGCAGACTCTTCAATAGTCCGGTTTTTGTCGTAGTACGCATCCGGATTGCTCTGCCAGGTCGCAGGTTTAGCATCCCATGCGTAAACGTAGGAAGCGCCGATGGCGAAGCCTGGAAGATTCCAGTTTTTCAGGTCATACATCGCACCGAAGAAGACCGCTTTTTCTCCGTTAGCGTTGAAGTCGGAACGGTTATCCCACCAGATATCCAGGCGACCGTTCGAGGAAGCGTAGGTTGGAGTCATACGTTGCAGGAAGTATCCCTGCTGACCGTCAGCCTTAACCCAGGTGCCTTCAAGGCGCAAATCCACTACGTCAGCCGCCCGGTAACCAAAGGTCAATGCTTGCAGCCAAGCGGTGCCGTCATAAAGATCGTTGACGCTGCGATCGTCAACTTTATCGCGGGTACCGTAGAACTGGTAGCTGGTGGTTAACGGGCTACCGGCGATATCAAATTTGTAGCTGGCTTTGGCAAAATATTGATCGATATACCCTTCCGCCTGACCAAATGCCGCTTCCAGTACGAAGTTATTTTTGAAGTCGTATTTCGCCCCAAGGGAGTGCAGATAATCAACTTTGGTGGTTTTATCGTTCTGATAAAACTCATCCATTTCCAGATGCCACGGCGCTTTGTATTCGTTGGTCCACATGTAGGAGAAACTCAAGGCACCAGCATCGCCGTAATCAAAATTCGCCCCGGCTTCCGCCCCCTGATAAGTACCTGGCATAAAGCTCCAGTGCGGCGCTAACAGCGTTTGACCAGTTGGCTGAATGTAACCTGCCCTCGCCCAAACCGGACCGTATTTAAATTTGGCCGCAGCTTTATACAGGCTTATACCGCTTTTGTCGCCGGACCAGTCTTCGTCATAGGCTTTATTACTTTTTGAAAACGCGATTTCGTTCGGGTGGGAGCTGTCGCCGTTTTCCGCCATTTCAATCGCCGTAAACGCAGCAATATCAAGGCCGAACATATCAGCAGCATAACCGGACTGAAAATCGAGGTTGGCATTCCAGGTGGAGTGAGAAAGGTTGGTTTTGTATTTGTCGCCGTCGGTAACATCTTTACGGTCGCGTTCACGCTGCCAGTAATATATACCGCCGGTTAAGGTTGAATCGTCGATGAATCCTTCGGCGCGAGCCTCCGGCATTGCCATAAAGCCCGACATTGCTGTAACACCGGCGATAGCCAGCGCCAGCGTACTACGTTTGCCACTAAACGTACGCATGGGTTAATCCTCTTTGACGTATAAATTGCTGCACCAAAGGTGAACAGCGAAAAAATAAAAATTAAAAAAGTAGCGTTGAGAAAAGTCTCGCTGACTACAGGAACAGACTATTTTTCGCGACGCGAATTATCAATCTCTTTCTGTAACCAGAATGTAAGAACATGAGCAACCGCACATATTTTGATGATTTTTGTTACAAGGCTTAAGTTTGCGGTTGAAAGGCTTGCAGAAGAATAAATGCGTGAATTTCCAGCAAGATGGAAGCGGTTACATTTTATTTAATTATGGTTTGTGATTTTAAATTTATTTTATGGATAAATTGCGAAGCGGAATTAATTCGCGAAGAAAAGCAGAAAAAACGCCGCAGAGTGCGGCGTTTGGGATTGTTTGCTATTTCTTGCCGGATGCGACGTAAATGCCTCACCCGGCCTGGTAGAACTTAAAATTACTCGCCTACTTTCGCCCAGGTATCACGCAGCCCAACGGTGCGGTTAAATACCGGTTTTTCCGCTGTGGAATGGCGGCTGTCGAGGCAGAAGTAACCTTCACGCTCAAACTGGAATGCTTTACCCGCAACCGCATCTTTCAGCGACGGTTCAGCAAAGCCCTGTTTGATCACCAGCGATTCCGGGTTAATCACCGACAGGAAATCATCCGCAGCACCAGGGTTCGGCACGCTGAACAGACGGTCGTACAGACGGATTTCAACCGGCAGCGCATGTGCCGCGCTCACCCAGTGAATAACACCTTTGACTTTACGACCATCTGCCGGATCTTTGCTTAAGGTGTCGGCGTCATAAGTACAGAAGATGGTGGTGATATTGCCTTCGGCATCTTTCTCCACGCGTTCAGCCTTAATGACGTAAGCATTACGCAGACGCACTTCTTTACCCAGCACCAGACGTTTGTACTGCTTGTTAGCTTCTTCGCGGAAATCGGCGCGATCGATCCAAATCTCACCGCTAAACGGCACCTGACGACTCCCCATTTCCGGTTTGTTCGGATGGTTCGGCATGGTGACCATTTCGCCTTCGCCCTGATAGTTTTCGATAACCAGTTTCACCGGATCGATAACCGCCATTGCGCGCGGCGCATTTTCGTTGAGATCTTCACGGATGCAGGATTCCAGCGATGCCATCTCAATGGTGTTGTCCTGCTTGGTCACGCCGATGCGTTTGCAGAACTCACGAATAGAAGCAGCAGTGTAACCACGACGACGCAGACCGGAAATGGTCGGCATACGCGGGTCATCCCAGCCTTCAACGTGCTTGTCGGTCACCAGCAGGTTCAGCTTACGCTTGGACATCACAGTGTATTCCAGATTCAGGCGCGAGAATTCGTACTGGCGCGGGTGAACAGGAATGGTGATGTTGTCCAGCACCCAGTCGTACAGGCGACGGTTGTCCTGGAACTCAAGCGTACACAGAGAGTGCGTAATACCTTCCAGGGCATCGCTGATGCAGTGGGTGAAGTCGTACATCGGGTAGATGCACCACTTGTTGCCAGTCTGGTGGTGTTCAGCAAATTTAATACGGTACAGCACCGGATCGCGCATCACGATAAACGGTGAAGCCATGTCGATTTTCGCACGCAGGCAGGCTTTACCTTCTTCAAAACCACCGGCACGCATTTTTTCGAACAGCGCCAGGTTCTCTTCAACGCTGCGGTCGCGGTACGGGCTGTTTTTACCCGGTTGCGTCAGGGTGCCGCGGTATTCGCGGATCTGTTCCGGCGTCAGTTCATCAACGTACGCCAGGCCTTTATTGATCAGTTCGATCGCATAGGCGTGGAGCTGATCAAAATAATCGGAGGAGTAACGGACGTTACCAGACCAGTGAAAACCTAACCACTCTACGTCGTTTTTGATCGACTCAACATACTCGATATCTTCTTTTACCGGGTTAGTGTCGTCGAAACGCAGGTTGCACTGGCCTTTATAGTCCTGGGCGATCCCGAAGTTCAGGCAGATAGATTTCGCATGGCCAATATGCAGATAGCCATTCGGCTCCGGCGGGAAACGGGTGTGTACTGTGGTGTGCTTACCACTGGCCAGATCTTCATCGATGATCTGACGGATAAAGTTAGTCGGGCGGGCTTCTGCCTCACTCATCGTGGATTCCTCAAAGCGTAAACAACGTATAACGGCGTATGATCTTATAAGCGGGACAGGCTGACAACTGTTAGTTTTTTAAAATTGATAATCTAACAAGGATTATGGGGATGATTGATGAAAAAAAAAAGCGGCAGAGAAGATCTCCACCGCTTGTCATTGTTGGATGCGACGCTCAAGCGTCGCATCAGGCATAAAGCAGATTACTTTTTGATTTCATACAGCGGTGTTTGACCCGCCACAACATGGCCCTGAGCTTTAATGATCAAGCCACTGAAATCGTCGATATTGCTGCAAACCACCGGGCTAATCATCGAGCGGGCGTTAGCGTTCAGGTAATCCAGATCCATTTCCAGAATCGGTTGCCCTGCGCTTACCTGCGCACCCTCTTCCACCAGACGTTTAAAGCCTTTACCTTCCAGCGCTACGGTGTCGATACCCATATGGACGACGATCTCCGCGCCTTTTTCGGTTTCCAGGCAGAACGCGTGGTTGGTGTTGAAGATTTTCACGATTGTCCCTGCGGCTGGTGATACGACGATTTTATCTGTCGGTTTCACCGCCACACCGTCACCCACCGCTTTGCTGGCGAATGCTTCGTCAGGAACCTGATCCAGTGCCACGACATCACCGGTAATCGGCGATACCAGCTCCGCGATAGATACCGCGTTTGGTACAGCCTGCGGTTTTGCTACAGGCGCGGCAGTTGCCGGAGTTGCTTCAGCTGACGCAGCGGCTACCGGACCACGGGCAACGACTTTCTTCATCGCATCGCCGATGGATTCTGCTTTCGCGCCAACAATCACCTGAATAGTCTGTTTGTTCAGTTTCACTACACCAGAAGCACCCAGACGTTTACACATCGTATCGTTGACGCGGGCAGAGTCAGCCACGGTCAGGCGCAGACGGGTGATACAGGCGTCAATTGCTTTCAGGTTGTCAGTGCCGCCAACCGCAGCAATATAGTTGGTCGCCAGTTGATTGAGGCCTTCTTCAGTGTTGCTGTTGGCTTCTTCAGTAACGATCTCGTCTTCTTTATCTTCACGACCCGGCGTTTTCAGGTTGAACATGCGGATAACCAAACTGAACACCACGAAGTAGATAGCGAAGAAGACAACACCCATAACCAGCAGCATCCAGACGTTCTGGCTGGCGGCCGGCAGGTTATACATCAACGCGTAGTCGATAGCCCCCGCAGAGAAAGAGAAGCCAGCATGGATACCCAGCAGTGTTGCCACAAACAGGCTGATACCGGTCAGCAGTGCGTGCAGGAGGTACAGCAGCGGTGCAAGGAACATGAACAGGAATTCCAGCGGCTCAGTCACACCGGTCAGGAACGCAGTAACAGCAACAGAAAGCAGCATCCCGCCAACCATCGGACGACGCTCTTTCGGTGCTGCGAAGTACATCGCCAGCGCCGCACCCGGCAGACCGAACATCATAATCGGGAAGAAGCCGGACATGAACATCCCCGCGGTGCCGTCACCGGCATAGAAGCGGTTGATATCACCGTGGAAAACCGTACCCGCCGCGTTGGTGAATTCACCAATCTGGAACCAGGCGATGGTGTTCAGCACCTGATGCAGACCGGTTGGGATCAGCAGACGGTTGATGAAACCAAAGATACCGGAACCCAGCGCGCCCGCAGAAACGATCCACTCGCCTCCTGCATGGATAGCGTGCTGTACCGGCGGCCAGACGTAACCAAAAATGGCCGCCAGCACCAGGCAGAAGAAGCCGGTGGCAATCGGCACAAAGCGTTTGCCGCCGAAGAAGCTCAGGAAGTCCGGCAGTTTAATATCGGACCAACGGTTATAGGCTGCGCCACCAACCAGACCGGTAATGATACCCGCCAGTACACCCATGTTTATTTCTGGGTTGATGGTCACCATCGCTTTGGTTAACACAAAGTAACCTACCGCACCCGCCAGCGCCGCCGCACCTGCGCTGTCTTTCGACCAGCTGGATGCCACACCGATGGCGAAGATTAATGCGAGGTTATCAAAAATCGCACCGCCCGCCTGGGCAATAAACGCAACGTTAAGTAAATCTGGCTGACCGAATCGCAGCAACAGTGCCGCCACCGGCAGCACCGCGATAGGGAGCTGTAACGCCCTACCGAGTCGCTGGAAAAAACCTAAAATATTCATCTTATTCCCCCTACGAGAACCCTATTTGGCTCGTTTAAAGCCGTATTTTTATTTTGCTGCAAATTGTACTGCCGATGTTCTGTAATCAGATTGTTAGATCATCTGCTACAGAGTGTGTGAAAATTTAATTCGTATCGCAAATTAAACGCGTGTCTTTTGTGAGTTTTGTCACCAAATATCGTTATCATCACTCCCTTTTACTGGCTAAACCAGAAAACTTATTTTATCATTCAAAAAATCAGGTCGGATTGACGCCTGTCTGCGCAAATCCAGGTTACGCTTAAAGATGCCTAATCCGCCAACGGCTTACATTTTACTTATTGAGGTGAATAATGAGACTGATCCCCCTGACTACCGCTGAACAGGTCGGCAAATGGGCTGCTCGCCATATCGTCAATCGTATCAATGCGTTCAAACCGACTGCCGATCGTCCGTTTGTTCTGGGCCTGCCGACTGGCGGCACGCCGATGACCACCTATAAAGCGTTAGTCGAAATGCATAAAGCAGGCCAGGTCAGCTTTAAGCACGTTGTCACCTTCAACATGGACGAATATGTCGGTCTGCCGAAAGAGCATCCGGAAAGCTACTACAGCTTTATGCACCGTAATTTCTTCGATCACGTTGATATTCCAGCAGAAAACATCAACCTTCTCAACGGCAACGCCCCGGATATCGACGCCGAATGCCGCCAGTATGAAGAAAAAATCCGTTCTTACGGAAAAATTCATCTGTTTATGGGCGGTGTAGGTAACGACGGTCATATTGCATTTAACGAACCGGCGTCTTCTCTGGCTTCTCGTACTCGTATCAAAACCTTGACTCATGACACTCGCGTCGCGAACTCTCGTTTCTTTGATAACGATGTCAATCAGGTGCCAAAATATGCCCTGACTGTCGGTGTTGGTACATTGCTGGATGCCGAAGAAGTGATGATTCTGGTGCTGGGTAGCCAGAAAGCACTGGCACTGCAGGCTGCAGTTGAAGGTTGCGTGAACCACATGTGGACCATCAGCTGTCTGCAACTGCATCCAAAAGCGATCATGGTGTGCGATGAACCTTCCACCATGGAGCTGAAAGTTAAGACTTTAAGATATTTCAATGAATTAGAAGCAGAAAATATCAAAGGTCTGTAATTGTTATCCCTGCCCTGGCTCCTTGCTCAGGGCAATATTTTTTAAAATCGGGGGTCAGAATGTATGCATTAACCCAGGGCCGGATCTTTACCGGCCACGAATTTCTTGATGACCACGCGGTTGTTATCGCTGATGGCCTGATTAAAAGCGTCTGTCCGGTAGCGGAACTGCCGCCAGAGATCGAACAACGTTCACTGAACGGGGCCATTCTCTCCCCCGGTTTTATCGATGTGCAGTTAAACGGCTGCGGCGGCGTACAGTTTAACGACACCGCTGAAGCGGTCAGCGTGGAAACGCTGGAAATCATGCAGAAAGCCAATGAGAAATCAGGCTGTACTAACTATCTGCCGACGCTTATCACCACCAGCGATGAGCTGATGAAACAGGGCGTGCGCGTTATGCGCGAGTACCTGGCAAAACATCCGAATCAGGCGTTAGGTCTGCATCTGGAAGGTCCGTGGCTGAATCTGGTAAAAAAAGGCACCCATAATCCGAATTTTGTGCGTAAGCCTGATGCCGCGCTGGTCGATTTCCTGTGTGAAAACGCCGACGTCATTACCAAAGTGACCCTGGCACCGGAAATGGTTCCTGCGGAAGTCATCAGCAAACTGGCAAATGCCGGGATTGTGGTTTCTGCCGGTCACTCCAACGCGACGTTGAAAGAAGCGAAAGCCGGTTTCCGCGCGGGGATTACCTTTGCCACCCATCTGTACAACGCGATGCCGTATATTACCGGTCGTGAACCGGGCCTGGCGGGCGCGATCCTCGACGAAGCTGACATTTATTGCGGTATTATCGCTGATGGCCTGCATGTTGATTACGCCAACATTCGTAACGCTAAACGCCTTAAAGGCGACAAACTGTGTCTGGTTACCGACGCCACCGCGCCAGCAGGTGCCAACATTGAACAGTTCATTTTTGCGGGTAAAACAATATACTACCGTAACGGACTTTGTGTGGATGAGAACGGTACGTTAAGCGGTTCATCCTTAACCATGATTGAAGGCGTGCGTAATCTGGTCGAACATTGCGGTATCGCACTGGATGAAGTGCTGCGTATGGCGACGCTCTATCCGGCGCGTGCGATTGGCGTTGAGAAACGTCTCGGCACACTCGCCGCAGGTAAAGTAGCCAACCTGACCGCATTCACACCTGATTTTAAAATCACCAAGACCATCGTTAACGGTAACGAGGTCGTAACTCAATAAGAGAAAGTATGACACCAGGCGGACAAGCTCAGATAGGTAATGTTGATCTCGTAAAACAGCTTAACAGCGCGGCGGTTTATCGCCTGATTGACCAGTACGGGCCAATCTCGCGGATTCAGATTGCCGAGCAAAGCCAGCTTGCCCCCGCCAGCGTAACCAAAATTACGCGTCAGCTTATCGAACGCGGGCTGATCAAAGAAGTTGATCAGCAGGCCTCCACCGGGGGCCGCCGCGCTATCTCCATCGTCACCGAAACCCGCAATTTCCACGCAATCGGCGTACGGCTTGGTCGTCACGACGCCACCATCACCCTGTTTGATCTCAGCAGCAAAGTGCTGGCAGAAGAACATTACCCGCTACCGGAACGTACCCAGCAAACGCTGGAACATGCCCTGTTGAATGCCATTGCTCAGTTTATTGATAGCTACCAGCGCAAACTGCGCGAGCTGATCGCGATTTCGGTGATCCTGCCAGGGCTTGTTGACCCGGACAGCGGCAAAATTCATTACATGCCGCATATTCAGGTAGAAAACTGGGGGCTGGTAGAAGCACTGGAAGAACGTTTTAAAGTGACCTGTTTCGTTGGTCACGATATCCGTAGTCTGGCGCTGGCGGAGCACTACTTCGGTGCAAGTCAGGATTGCGAAGACTCCATTCTGGTGCGTGTCCATCGCGGAACCGGGGCCGGAATCATCTCTAACGGGCGCATTTTTATTGGCCGCAACGGCAACGTCGGTGATATTGGCCATATTCAGGTCGAACCGCTGGGTGAACGCTGCCACTGCGGCAACTTTGGCTGCCTGGAAACTATCGCCGCCAACGCTGCCATTGAACAACGGGTGTTGAATCTGTTAAAGCAGGGCTACCAGAGCCGCGTGCCGCTGGACGACTGCACCATCAAAACTATCTGCAAAGCCGCGAACAAAGGCGATAGTCTGGCGTCGGAAGTAATTGAGTATGTCGGTCGTCATCTGGGTAAAACCATCGCCATTGCTATCAACTTATTTAATCCGCAAAAAATTGTTATTGCCGGTGAAATCACCGAAGCCGATAAAGTGCTGCTCCCTGCTATTGAAAGCTGCATTAATACCCAGGCGCTGAAGGCGTTTCGCACTAATCTGCCGGTGGTACGTTCTGAGCTGGATCACCGCTCGGCAATCGGCGCTTTTGCGCTGGTAAAACGCGCCATGCTCAACGGTATTTTGCTCCAGCATTTGCTGGAAAATTAATGTGCTTTTATAGTGGCGCTTATTGTTGTCAATATTCTGGGTAGTCCATGACCATTAAAAATGTAATTTGCGATATCGACGGCGTGCTGATGCACGATAACGTCGCCGTACCGGGTGCAGCGGAATTTTTGCACGGGATTATGGATAAAGGCCTGCCGCTGGTGTTGCTGACCAACTATCCTTCGCAGACTGGGCAAGATCTGGCGAACCGCTTTGCCACCGCAGGTGTCGATGTACCTGACAGCGTGTTTTATACCTCTGCGATGGCGACTGCCGATTTCCTGCGTCGCCAGGAAGGCAAGAAAGCATATGTGGTGGGCGAAGGCGCACTGATTCATGAACTGTACAAAGCCGGTTTCACTATTACCGATGTGAACCCTGATTTCGTGATTGTTGGCGAAACGCGTTCCTACAACTGGGACATGATGCATAAAGCAGCCTATTTCGTCGCTAACGGTGCACGTTTTATCGCCACCAATCCGGACACCCACGGGCGCGGTTTTTATCCCGCTTGTGGCGCGTTGTGTGCAGGGATTGAGAAAATCTCCGGGCGCAAACCGTTCTATGTTGGTAAGCCCAGCCCGTGGATCATCCGCGCAGCATTAAACAAAATGCAGGCGCATTCGGAAGAAACGGTGATTGTCGGCGATAACTTGCGCACCGACATTCTGGCGGGCTTCCAGGCAGGTCTGGAAACGATTCTGGTGCTTTCTGGTGTTTCATCGCTCGACGATATCGACAGTATGCCGTTCCGCCCAAGCTGGATTTACCCGTCAGTCGCTGAAATCGACGTTATCTGAATAGCAACCACGTCTGCGGACGTGGTTTCTTATTTTTACCCATCATTAAAATCATCCCATTCAATAAAACCCGTCAAAAATTATCGATTCATCAATAAATATATCCTCACACCAGACCTTTTTTCACCAATCGACAATCACCATTACGTTTTTTATTTTTTCACCGCCAAATCGCTTGCGCACAGTGCTGCTTTGCGGCATTTTTTTAAACAAGCAAACACAACAAGCAACAAATACCAGGTTAACGGAGAAGGTTATGTGTTCAATTTTTGGCGTATTCGATATCAAAACAGACGCAGTTGAGCTGCGTAAGAAAGCACTCGAGCTGTCACGCCTGATGCGTCATCGTGGCCCGGACTGGTCCGGTATTTATGCCAGCGATAACGCCATTCTCGCCCACGAACGTCTGTCAATTGTTGACGTTAACGCGGGGGCGCAACCTCTCTACAACCAACAAAAAACTCATGTGCTGGCGGTAAACGGTGAAATCTACAACCACCAGGCACTGCGCGCCGAATATGGCGATCGTTATCAGTTCCAGACCGGATCTGACTGCGAAGTGATCCTCGCGCTGTATCAGGAAAAAGGGCCGGAATTTCTCGACGACTTGCAGGGCATG
>NZ_CAOLGM010000085.1:0-20246 GCF_948475835.1 uncultured Escherichia sp.
GAATATATGTTCAACATCTTTAAAGATTATACAGGTAGAAATATTTCATTGAACATTAAATAGACTAAACTTTAAGATTATATTTATATGCAAATATTCTATGTTTTTATTATATTGATATGAATTTTCTATGTGTTAAAAAGAGTATAAATGCCTGACTTTGCTGCGCCAGGGGCCGAGTCAGAATACGAGGTGATTTATTAATAGAACAAGTTATATGTATATCTAAAATTAAATTGTTGAACATAACTCCTTTTGCTATTGGCGTTATGTTCAACCCAGTCAAATGTTATTTAATATAATGCGTGACTGTTGAATAAGTTAATTTAAAAATTTTGAGCAAATTTTCATCTGGTTAGGTATTAATTAAACAAATAAAGTTACTGTGCAGCCATAAAAACGAAGCCGGGATAGCGGTGGAGACTTTAGCCGTGAGAAAACGTTCTGTCGCATCCTGCTTTCCTTCGCCAGTCACCAATAACAAAACCTCGCGGGCATTGAGAATATCCTTCAGGCCTAAGGTGATCCCACGAGTCACGGGGCGACCCGTGGTTTTTAACATCTCATGTTGCTGTGTTCTGGCATCAAGTTGACTGATATGGCAGGCCGGTTGTAGGCTTTCTCCCGGTTCGTTCAGCCCAAGATGACCGTTTTTCCCCAATCCTAGAACGCATAAATCCAGACCGCCTTTGCGCGCAATCAGGTTCGTTACCCGTTCGCACTCTGTCTCATTTATCTCTTCGGAGCGAAAGCTGATGAGCTGGTCTTCACGCAGCCCCAGCGGCTGCACGATATGCTGTTGTAGGAAAGTTTCGCAGGTGCCAGGCATCGTTAATGGCAGATCCACCCATTCGTCGAGCTTCACGAAGGTGAGCTGGCTGATATCAACCTGCTGCTGGTGGATTTTTTCTACCAGATAATGATACGTCAGTAATGGCGTGGCTCCGGTCGCCAGGCAAATCACGGCATCCGGTTTGCTACGGATCACAGCCAATAAATATTCGCTGGCTCGTTCACTTAACGCCGTATAGTTTTCAACTTGCTGAAGGGTTTGCACAGGATGAAATTCCTTAAGTAAAGAGGCACCGCCAGAAGCAGTGCCTCGTTCCATTTACAAAATGCCGAATGCGGAACAAACAATAGAGAGCACAAAAGTCACGCCGATTAACAGCACCGGATGCGCTTTTTTCACCCGCAGGAAGTAATACATCAGCAGGGTGTAGGCCATCGGTAAAATGTTCGGGAAGACTTTATCGAAGAAATCCTGTTGCAGCGCGACGCTGTGGGTACTGTCGATGGCAAACGATGTCACCACGTTAATATGCACATACGAAGCGATCAGCCCGCCGATTACCGTGATCCCGAGGATGGTTGCCGAGCGAGCAATCATCTGCGAGTTCTCTCGCACTTTATCGATCGCCTTCACGCCGACTGAATAACCGACGTGGGTCCAGCCGACGCGCAGGAAAAAGATAAGCAGGTAAACGGCGAAAAATAGAATCGGCCCCAGCAGGTTTCCCTGGCTGGCAAATGATGAGCAAATTCCCGCCATAATCGGCAACAAAGTAAACCAGAAAATCGCATCGCCAATCCCGGCGATTGGGCCAAACAGTGCCACTTTGAGGCCTTTAATGGTGTCGCGGTTTTCTCCTTTTTCTTCCATCGAAATTAATAACCCCATCAGGAATCCGACCAGATTCGGGTGGGTATTAATAAATTCGAGGTTATCTTTCATCGCCGCGCTTAAGCCCGGTTTGTCGTCCTTATAAATCTTTTTCAGGATCGGCAACATCGCCCAAGTAAAACCGCCCGCCTGCATCCTTTCGTAGTTAAAGCTCGCTTGCAGCAGCGACGAACGAAAGCCCAGACGGGTGATATCTTTTTTACTGATTTCAGATCCCATTGCTGTAGTCCTCTTCTTCATTTTTACTGGCAACGGGCTGCGGTTGCGCTTGCTGCCGGGATTTCGCATTGAAAAACTCATACACCGCAAAGCCTGCGCCCAGTACGGCAACCGGCAACAGGTTGCTGACCTGGATGTAGCAAACAAACAGGAAACCGGCGATCAGGTAAGGGATATATTGCGCTTTGAACATTACGCGCAGCAGCAAGCCAAAACCAACGGCAGGCAGAATACCGCCAGCCACTTCAAAGCCGTGGGTCAACCAGGCGGGCATCGCTTTCACCAGCGCCTGCATCGCCCCTTGTGCCAGGTAAGTACAGAGGAAAGCAATCACCGCATACGCTGAAGCGACGATGAGCATCGTTGTCCAGTTAAGCCGGGAAAACGCTGCCGTATCCGCCTCTTTCGCGCATTTATCGGCTTTGGTCATAAATAATGAGAAAGCGGAATAGAAGAACAGAATGACGTACTGCATTAACAAACTAAACGGCAGGCCAAGACCAATTGCTGTTTTGGCATCAACGCCCGTAGACCATGCAATGACGGTGGTCATCAGACCCGCCATAATCGGGTTGGGCGGCTGAACACCACCTGCAGGGGTTAATCCGGCGAAAGCCAACTCTGTCAGACCACCGGTAATTAAGCCAGTCTGAATATCACCGAGAATAGCGCCAGTTAGGGTACAAACGATTATCGGGCGGAATAAAAATAAGGCTTCCAGCCAAAAATCAATCCCCAGAACGAAAACTAACGCCGCCAGGGATAATCCCTGAAGTAGGGTTATTTCATGCATTTTTATTACCTCAAACCAATATTAAGGCGATTTTAGATTTAGTCAGGGATTTGTTCTTTTTGATCGCCAGGGACGTCCTGAATGAAAACATTCACGCCACGTTGTTTAATAAAACGTAAGTCCGCGAGATCCTGGTCATCGACATAAACTTTACTGCTGATTTGCTTTTTCCCTTCCGAGAAATGCATATTGCCGACGTTGATATCTTTCAGGTCAATGCCACCTTCTACCAATTTACGTACCGTTTGTGGCGTACGGCAAATCAGGAAGATCTTCTGATGCGGTGCAGCTTTGCCGATGACGTTAATGGTTTTTTCGATAGTAAAGAAACGAATGCCAAAGCCGTAGGTTTCTGCGGTAATACCCATTAATTTCTGTTGAATATCATCGTTAGCGACAACATCATCCACGACTACCAGCAGATTCGCACCGATGGTGGATGTCCAGGTCACGCCAACCTGACCGTGAACCAGACGGTTATCAATACGGGTTAAGAGAATATTTGGACTGCTCATTGTGTAATCCTCACCATAAAGTTGAATAATATAATTTTTTTTAATATATTATTGTTGCGATATTGTACTGATGTATTTATTAAGGTTTAGTCATCTCCTTTTCCATTAAGGCACTCCCCGATATTAATCGGGAAGTACATTGGGATAAATCATAAAAAACTAATGATTATGCTGAAATTCGATTCGCTGAACCACAGACATTAATTTTATTTCTGACAACTTCTTTCATCGCATCCATTCCGACGCGCATATAATAACGAGGATCATTACCCTGCGGATTTTCCGCAAACCAGGCTTTAACCGCGCCAGCGAAGGCTATTTTTAATTCTGTGGCAACGTTCACTTTTGTGACGCCAAGTTCAATAGTGCGACGGACAAATTCATCCGGAACATCGCTGGCACCATGTAGCACCAGAGGAACATCCACCACTTCACGAATTTCCGCCAGCCGCTGGAAATCAATCTTCGGCGTTTTGCTGTATAAGCCGTGCGCCGTACCAATCGCTACCGCCAGGCTGTCGACGCCAGTCAGTTCGACAAAGCGTTTAGCTTCTTGTGGATCGGTCAGGAATGCACTTTCGGCGTCAACGCTCATGTCATCTTCAACACCGCCCAGGCGGCCCAGTTCTGCTTCCACGCTGCAATCCTGTGAGTGGCAGAAGTCAACAACCGATTTCACCAGCTTCACGTTCTCGGCAAACGGGAAGTGGCTGCCGTCGATCATTGCACTGCGCACACCTGCGTGGACTTTACGGCGAATATCATCCAGCGATTCGTGGTGGTCGAGATGCAGCGCCAGTGGCATGTTGTAGGTTGTGGAATAGGCGCTGCACAGGGCGTAGATCTCTTCCAGCGCGATATGTTTAAAGGTCCCCGGCGTTCCGGCGAGGATCACCGGCGATCGCATTTCACTGCACACTTCGAGGATCGCCTGGATCGTCTCGGCGTTATGAATGTTAAAAGCAGGCACCGCGTAGCCATTGGCCTGGGCGTCCTGTAACAGATATTTAGTGGAGATAATGCTCATAATGCGATCCTCTTATGCCTGCCACGGATGAATGATTACGCCTTGCACCACGCGGTTAACGGTGCCGCTGGCTGATGGGGTATCCGGCGTATTGCCCATGTGCAGCGACTGCATCAGTGCAAACGTCTGGGCGTACATCAGGAAGCAAAATGCCTGCTCAACGTCGATAAAGTGACGTGACGGCGGCAGGATAATATGTGGACCGGCAGCGACGATGTCGGTGCTTTCCGCGGCGATGGCGATTACGCGCATTGCCTGGTTGTCACGGCGGAGTTCAGCCAGCAGATCAAGATCATACTGACGGGTGTAAGGGTGGCTGGAGACAAATACCACCACCAGTGTTTCGTTATCGACCAGCGATTTTGGTCCATGACGGAATCCGGTTGGAGAATCATAAAAGGCCGCCAGTTTACCCGCCGTCAGTTCCAGCACTTTCAGCGCCGACTCGCGTGCTGCGCCCTGTAAGCCACCGCTGCCGAGATAAACGATCCGTTTCCACGGTGCGTAACCAAACACACCTTCGCTGAAATCGCCCAGTGAGGTCAGGATCGCCTGGCAACGATCCGCCACGTCGCGGAAGGTTTGGCTGTTGATCGTCTCAGGTGCGAAAACCGCGAGGCAGCTGGCCATCATGGTGGTAATGCTGCTGGTCATCGCAAAGCCGCGATCGTGCGTTTCTGCGGGCATCAGCAGGGCAAACGCGTTATCGCTGTTGATCGCGTTTTGGTAAAGAGCGCCCGCTTCGTTGCAGGTGATCGGCAGGTGATAGCATTCTGGTACAAATTGATTTGCCAGTTCCACGGCAGCGACGCTTTCCGGGCTGTTGCCGGATCGACCGAAGGAGATCAACAGCAGCGGATGGGCTGGGTTCAGGTAGTCCATCGGATTGGTGACCAGATCGGTGGTCGGTACGGCGCTGAAGTTTTTACCGGTATGGCTGGCGAGCCACGGCGCGATGATGTCACCGATAAATGCCGACGTTCCGGCTCCGGTCAGGATGATCCGCAGATTCTCTTTGCGCAGTAACGGTTCAAGGAAGTTATTGAGCGCGGAACGTAGCGCGTCGATGTTGGTGAGTGAACGGATCCATGCGCGAGGCTGATGGCGGATCTCTTCTTCAGTCCATGTACCGGTTGCGGCGGCAGCAGGGGTGTAATTTTCTGGCATAACTCAATCCTTAGTCTGATGAACTTGACGTCGGGCGTTGTCGCTTTCACTTGCCTTTCGTTTCATTTCACTTGGTGATGTCTTTCGTTGATTAAAATCTATAGAAAAGAAACTGAAAGTTCAATGAAGAAAAAGGAAATAAAACGAAATCTGTGATCGTTGAAAGAAAAGACAAGGGAAGATTAAAGAATTGCGTAATGACGTCGCTATGTTCACCGATTGCCGGATGCGGCGTACCGTAGGTCGCATAAGACGCGTTAGCGTCGCATCCGACACCGCTGCACAGATCAAAAAGAAAGAAAAAGAAAGGCCTTACGGGGGAAGTGAAGGCCCAATAATGGAGCAAACCATCAAAACGAAGCTAATTGACCCTGAATCCAGATTTGTTGCACATGTAGCCCGCTATCCAGCGCAACGACGCTGGCGCGTTTGCCCGGTTTAAGCGATCCCAGAACACCATCAACACCCAGCATTCGCGCCGGATGCAGCGACGCCATATGGATGGCTTCCGCAGGCGTTACGCCCGTCAACTCGACCATATTGCGCACTGCCGCATCAACAGACAGCGTACTGCCCGCCAGCCCACCAGACGCGGTACGGACAACGCCACCGTGCATCTGCACTTCTTCACCACATAACGTATAGCGACCATCCGGCATCCCAGCTGCCTGCATCGCGTCGGTGATCAGTACGATTCTCTCTTTCGCACAGCAACAACACAGCGACATTGCCGCCGGATGCACATGATGACCATCGGCTATCAGTTCCAGCCAGGCGCGCTTGTCCGTTAATCCCGCGCCAACCATTCCCGGTTCGCGGTGATGTAAACCTGTCATCCCGTTATAGCAATGCACCAGGCCGTCGGCACCAGCATCAAACGCGGCGCGAGTTTGTTGCCAGGTCGCCGCGCTATGCCCCAGCATCACTCGTACATTTTGCTGTTTAAGATGGCGGATGGCCTGCAATGCCCCCTCTTTTTCCGGTGCCAGCGCTACCACGCGTAAGGTGTGCTGAGAAACGGCAATCAATTGATCCAGCTCGGCAATTTCAAGCTCGCGAAACAATTCCGGCGGATGCGCGCCTTTATTCTGCGGCGTGAAGTACGGTCCTTCGAGATAACTCCCCAGCACTTGCGCACCAGGTCCGCCGCGTTGGCAACGTTGAGCAATACGTTTCAGCGCCGCATGAATGGTATTAAGCGGCGCGGTTACGGTGGTCGGTAACCAACTGCCGACACCTTCGCGTGCCTTGTGCA
Source organism: uncultured Escherichia sp. (assembly GCF_948475835.1). Taxonomy (NCBI): domain Bacteria; kingdom Pseudomonadati; phylum Pseudomonadota; class Gammaproteobacteria; order Enterobacterales; family Enterobacteriaceae; genus Escherichia; species uncultured Escherichia sp. The sequence goes on from NZ_CAOLGM010000085.1 coordinate 6,661, forward strand.
TTGCCAGCTTGTCGAGTACATCCGGCGCGTCATCCATTACATCAACGCCCGCACCACCGTGTACATGGGTGTCGATGTAAGCGGGGCAGAGCAGTTCCGCATCGCGTTCAGTCACGCCCACTGGAATCGGTTCGATTGCTGCGATGACACCGTCAGCAATACGCAACTGATGGTCATCGAGCCATCCCTCTTCAGTCAGCAGCCTTCTGGCGCGCAGAACGTGTGTCATATTCCTTCCTCGACCGGACATTCTTCATGGCAGCGGCCTAACTCGTCCACCAGACTGGTCAGCCCTCGGTGTCCACACTCCAGCGCCTGTACACGGAATTCTTCACCGCTTAACCCTTCGCGCTCCAGCACCATCTCCAGTAGCAGTTGCAAATTGGTGCCGGTGATCACTTCACAGCCCGGTTTTTGCATCGCCAGCGTTGAAGCTACGCGAAACGGCGTGCCGCCCAGCAAATCAGTCAGAAAAACAATGCCGTCTTCACAATCCAGTTGGGCGATGGCCTCTTCAAGCTGCGATGTAAGCAGCGCGGTGCTTGAGGTTTCGGGAAAATCGATGGCAATAAACTGCGATTGCTCGCCGAGGATTTGCTTCATTGCTTTTTCCATGCCACTGGCAAACCCGCCATGCCCTGTCAAAATAATACTTAACATCTAATACCTCATTGTATTTAAAGGAAATGGCAGAATTTACCGACGATGCCGAGAACCACGGTAACTGCAATCAGGCGCAGCGGACTCCAGCCGCGGCGTACCAGCCAGAACATGGTCAAGGTGTAGACCAGCGGTAAGAAGGCAGGCATCAGTTTGTCAATAACATCAGTCTGTAACTTAACCACTGCGTCGCCCGCTGTGATTTCCAGCGTGGTGCTTAAACGAACATAGTTTGCCACCAGCGCGCCGATTACCGTCATCCCAACGATAGACGCAGCATGGCCGACTTTTTTGGTATTCGCTTTAATGAGTGGAATCGCCGCCACGCCCATGCGGTAAGCATAATGCGCCAGACCAAAACGCAGCCCCAGGTGTATCACGTTGAACAGCACAATAAATACGACTGCGCCAAGAATAGAGCCTTGTAGCGCAAGGCTTGCGCCTATCCCGCCACAAATCGGCAGTAGCGTTAGCCAGAACATTGCATCGCCAATCCCGCCGAGCGGCGCACCGACGGCAATTTTGGTGCTCTGAATACTGTTAACGTCCTGCTTAGAACGCTCCATCGCAAGGATAATGCCGATAACAAATGTCACCAGAAACGGATGGGTATTGAAGAAACCCATATGCCCCTTCATGGCGCGCGCCAGGTCGCGTTTATTAGTGTGGATCTTTTTCAGAGCAGGCAGCAGACCGTACAACCAGCCAGAAGCCTGCATACGTTCGTAGTTAAAAGACGCTTGTAACAGCATGGAACGCCAGGCGACGCGGTTGATATCTTTTTTCGTCAGCTCCGCGCCAATGCTCTGATCTTCATACACGTTTTCATTGACGCCAGTCAGCAATGTTTCTTCGTTTTCACTGACGTTCGGCAGGGTGGTTTGATTAGATGCCATCTTCAAATTCCTCTTTCTGTGCCGCAGGTTGAGTCGGTTCAGGAGATTTACGCAGCAGGTCGATCAGCGCCATCGCCAGCGCAGCGGCAGCAATAGCCAGCACCGGTAACTTGAGCCAGGCTGCGGCAACAAAGCCCAGGATGAAGTAGGGGATGTAGACGTTTTTCATCATGATTTTCAGCAGCACGGCAAAACCGATTGCTGGCATGATGCCGCCCGCGACGCCGAGGCCGTCGATTAATCGTTGCGGCAGGACATCAATGATGGTTTTTGCATGTTCCGCGCCGAAGTAGATAGGCAGGAAAGCGCAGAGAAAATAGAAAGTGCCGAGTGCCAGCAGTGCCAGATAGTTCACGCGTTCAATGCCGCGAGTATCGGCGTTCTCCGCCATCCGGTCGCAGCGAGACATCACGCCAGACATCACCGAGAACAGGAAGGTAATCCCCATCTGTACTGCGACAGCGAAAGGTACGGCGACACCGACCGCGACATCGGGTTTCACGCCAGTAGTAATGGCAAACGCCGTGCCGACGATAGTACCGATAATCACGTTAGGCGGCTGTGCGCCCGCCAGCGGGGCCAGCCCCATCCACACCAGTTCCAGCGTACCGCCGGTTAAAATTCCGGTATGCAGATCGCCAAGTACCAGCCCGACCAACGGGCCGAGGACCACCGGGCGGTGCATATGTGTTAGGCCGTTAAACATATCCAGGCCAGCGATAAAGGCGATAATGCCCAACGCAAATGCCTGCAACAGGCTGATTTCCATGATGAATCCCTCAAAGTAATTTAAAGAGGTCCACAGCAGGCTCTGTCGGGACGCCCTGAACGAAGCATTCCACCCCAGCGGCTTTCAGGTCGTTAAATGCTGCGATATCGCCCGCATCCACAGAAACCGTTTTGGCGATTTGTTGTTTGCCATTGGCGTAGTGCATATTGCCAACGTTAATGCGATTCACCGGAACGCCACCTTTCACCAGCGTCAGGAAATCGGCGGGTGTTTTACAAACCAGCAGGATTTTCTGTCGATCGGCGGCGCGATGAATGTTGTCGATAACTTTTTGCAGCGTCCAGAAACGTACGGCGATCCCTTCTGCCAGTACCATTTCCATCAGGTTTTGTTGTACCGGATCTTCGGCAACCTCATCGTTGGCTACCAGCACCAGATTTGCCCCCGCAAATCCGACCCACTGAACGCCGACCTGACCGTGAATCAAGCGTTCATCAATCCGGCTTAAAACAATATTTGGCATAGCGTGTTCCTCTTTGTTTTGCTTATTGGCCTTCACAGGCTGTGTAGTACTGCGCCAGGATGTCCTGAATATGGTTGATAATGAGTTCCCGTGGCGTCGGTTGCAGCTCGCCGGAGCGAACTTTCACGTATTGCAGCGGCAGATACTGGCTGATGAGCGGTAGCGGAATTGGTGAATCCGCCAGATTACGAACCAGATGAGCGAAAGCGTCATCAATCTGGCTGTCCGGCCAGTAATAGCGCACGCGATCCGAGTAGCTATAACCACGCGCCAGACGACGCGCGTTGCCGTCACCGTGGTAGTGGCTTTGCCAGTATTCCGGGCGGTCGAGCATCACGTCTTCCAGCACCTGACGCAGACCAGAACAGGCTTTCGCTGGCACCAGTTCTTCTTCAATCGCCGCCAGAGAGAACAGAGCTTCACGCAGGGCGAAGGTCAGCGCCGGGCCAACTTTCAGAATGGCAAAGTGGTCAATCACCAGCTGGCGCAGCGATTGCGGCGTTTGATAATCGGTAGAGTGCGCTTCGAAAATCAGCGTTTCGTAGTTTTCGACCATCTGGCTTAAGGCGCTCGCTTTGGCGGGCTGATAATCAATAACGTTGGTGTGATCGAATTCGACGCCGGGTTGAACCACCAGGGCAATGATGCGTGGCCAGATGGCATTCAAACCTTGCTTTTCAAAGGCGTGACGATGGGCTTCCAGCGTGGCGCGGGCGGCATCCGGCGTGGTGACCGCCAGCTCGCTTAAGGTTTCATGCGCGCCGCCAGGTACCGGCACTTCGGTACCAATGACATACTCCAGATCGGCTTCGCCAAAGTGTTCAAGACAGGTTTCTTCCGCCACTTTCGCCAGACGGGCGGCGCGTTCAGCCACGATGTCATCAGTTAAGGGAATCGGATCGTCCTGACAGGACATGCTGCAATCAAGGTGGATTTTTTTGAATCCTGCCGCAACGTAGCTTTTAATCAAATCATCGGCATTGGCCATTGCCTGAGCGGCCGGCAGGTTTTGCCAGCGGTTTGGCCCCAGATGGTCACCACCCAGAATCAACGCATCCTGCGGGAAATTCAACGAGTCGGCGAGCTGACAAACAAAGCCGCGAAAATCGGCGGGCGTCATTCCGGTATAACCGCCGAACTGGTCTACCTGATTGGAGGTTGCTTCAATCAGTAACGGCGTTTGGTTTGCACTGGCGTAGCGGATTGCAGCCTCCAGCACCAGCGGATGTGCGGAACAAACGGCATAAATTCCATTTGTTTTGCCCGCTTTGTGCTGTCTCACCATTTCTGTCAGATGTTTCACTTTCCTCTCCAGTTCAGATTACTGCGATATTAATCTTTCGTTTTGTTTCAGTTGATACTGCGTCATGGTGAGATAAAAATAAAACGAAAGATAATAGTTTTCTGATCTGATTCACAAAAGAAACATAATGAAAGTCACTGAAACGAGAGTAGCTTGCGTCAATGGGCAAGGTGGGCTTGCATTTGCTTAATAGAAAGGCGTTAATAGGCAAAACGAAATGAAACGAAAGTTTTACGAAAGGACTTACTATGAGTAATACCGACGCTTCAGGTGAGAAGCGAGTGACTGGCACCAGCGAGCGACGAGAACAGATCATTCAGCGTCTGCGACAGCAAGGGAGTGTGCAGGTTAACGATCTGTCGGCATTGTATGGCGTATCTACTGTGACGATCCGCAATGATCTGGCGTTTCTGGAAAAGCAGGGGATCGCTGTGCGTGCCTATGGTGGCGCGTTGATCTGCGATAGCACGACGCCGTCAGTCGAGCCATCAGTGGAAGATAAAAGCGCGCTGAACACCGCGATGAAACGCAGCGTTGCGAAAGCTGCCGTTGAGTTGATTCAGCCTGGTCATCGGGTGATCCTCGATTCCGGGACTACCACTTTTGAGATTGCTCGTCTGATGCGTAAGCACACTGACGTAATTGCGATGACCAACGGTATGAACGTGGCTAATGCGTTGCTGGAAGCGGAAGGCGTTGAGCTGCTGATGACCGGCGGGCATTTGCGCCGTCAGTCGCAATCTTTTTACGGCGATCAGGCTGAGCAATCGCTGCAAAATTACCACTTCGATATGCTGTTTCTTGGTGTAGATGCGATCGATCTGGAGCGCGGCGTCAGCACACATAATGAAGATGAAGCCCGTTTAAACCGTCGGATGTGCGAAGTTGCGGAACGGATCATCGTGGTCACCGATTCCAGTAAATTCAATCGTTCCAGTTTACATAAGATCATTGATACTCAACGTATCGACATGATCATTGTTGATGAAGGCATTCCTGCGGATAGTCTGGAAGGACTGCGAAAGGCTGGGGTTGAAGTGATTCTGGTCGGGGAGTGAGAAAGGGTGCCCGCTGGTCAACACGAATACGTTCGGCGGGCATTGTGAACACCATCAATGGTTTTCTTCTGTCTCTTGGGTGAGGCTTTCCCAGTCGGCAGGAGGATGTCCTCTTTTTAACATTTTGCTGAATACGGTATAGGCATCTGTTTTTTTACCGTAGGTGCGCAGAGTGTTTTCATCGTTCATCCATCCCAGAATGATGACTTTCTCTTTTTCACTATAACGAAAGAAGAGACGATAACGACCAGCACCAAATTTTACCCGTGACCAGTCTTTATTTTTCCCAGAGCCTAACGACTTGCCATGACGGAATGCCGGTGATGATGGATTGACCGTGATATGCTCCTCAATCACTTTATGGACTACCGCCAATAACTTTGTGGCGGCTTTTCTCTGATAATTTTCAGGATCTTTTCCCTTTAATGTCTCGACTTCGGCAACTAAAGCGTCGTAGGTTTCCTGAAAACAGGGATGAGCATATAGCGCCCAACCATTAACCCTTTGTGGAAAATCCATTATTCGTCGTCGCCAATCTCATCATCAATGTTGACGTCCATGCCAGCGACAAGTTTCTTTCCTTGTTGAATGTTGAATGGACGAGTTTTTTGCGGGTTGTTCTGGATATCTGCATCCAGAAAACGCAAAAATGCATTCATAGTATGATCCTCCTGTTCATCTCCCAGTCGGCACATAAAGACTTGCCCACCAGGCAGAATTTCGTAATGAATGCTGTCCTGGCCTGGCTTCAGTTTTAAGGCCTCACGCACTGGCGCGGGGATAGTTGTTTGTCCGCGTATCGTGACCTTTGATTCAGTGGTCAGTACAGCGTGAGAGCGAGCATTAGCGGGCATGATTCACTGTCCTTTTACAGCCTGTTTTCTGCTCAAATTATAAGCTTGAACTAAGGTAATGCAAATGCATTATTAATGGACGTGGGGGCTTTAAACAATAAAAACATGGCACTAAGGCCATGTTTTGCGAGGGACGTTCCAAAAGAAATCAGGTCACCGGTGCCGGGTTAAACACTGCCAGCTGGTTATGCAGCCCCCATTGATCCGAGAAGGTTTTCTTCTTCCCGCTGGCGACGTCGAGAATAAAGTGGAACAACTTCCAGCCCACCTCTTCAATGGTTTCTTCGCCGGTGGCGATAGTGCCCGCGTTAATATCCATTAAATCAAACCAGCGGTTCGCCAGCTCGGTGCGGGTCGCCATTTTAATGACGGGTACCGCCATCAGGCCGTACGGCGTACCACGACCGGTCGTAAACACTTGCACGGTGATACCCGAAGCCACCTGTTGCGTGCCACAGACAAAATCGCTGGCTGGCGTCGCGGCGTAAATTAATCCGCGTTTAGTCGGGCGTTGACCGGGCGACAGCACTTCAACAATTGCGCTTTTACCCGATTTAGCAATGGAGCCGAGTGCCTTCTCTACCACGTTTGCCAGACCGCCTTTCTTGTTGCCCGGCGAAGGGTTGGCGCTGCGGTCGGTTTTTCCCATATTGAGATAGTTATCGTACCACTCCATCTCCTCCAGCAGCCGTTTGCCGACCTCTTCGTTCACTGCGCGTGGTGTCAGCAGATGGATCGCGTCACGCACTTCCGTGACTTCTGAGAACATCACCGTTGCGCCGCAGCGCACCAGTAGATCAGACGCATAGCCAACCGCCGGGTTTGCCGTTACGCCAGAAAAGGCATCGCTGCCACCGCACTGCATGCCGACAACCAGTTCTGAAGCCGGACAGGTTTCTCGCTGACGTTGATTCAGTTTTTGTAGATGGCGTTCGGCGACCTGCAAAATATCCTCGACCATGGACTGAAAACCGACATGCTTTTCATCCTGCAAACTGACAATGCTGGCGCTTTCTACTGGAATAGCTTGCACATCATCCGTGCCGACCAGCAGGCGCTCAGGCTGCAACTTTTCACAACCCAGACCAATCACCATTACTTCGCCGCCAAAGTTAGGGTTCAGCGAAATATTGTGGATGGTACGAATAGGCACAACTGCCGCCGGTGCGTTAATCGCCACGCCACAGCCGTACAAATGATTCAGCCCCACCACGCCACAGCCGTACAAATGATTCAGCCCCACCACGCCATCGACGTTCGGGTATTTCGGTAGCAGATCGCGTTCAATGATTTTTACTACATAGTCCACCACGCCTGCCACACAGTGGACGCTGGTGGTGATGCCGAGCAGGTTTTTGGTGCCCACGCTGCCATCGGCATTGCGATAGCCCTCAAAGGTGTATCCTTCCAGCGGCGGTAAGGGGGCCGGGACTTTGGTTGCCAGTGGCAGCGTGTGTAACGGCGGCGCTTCCGGTAGTACAACCATTGATTCGTCGATCCAGCTTCCGCGTGGGATTGCACGCACGGCGTAACCAATCACTTCGCCATAACGAATAATTTCACCATTAGCCGGAATGTCCAGCAATGCGACTTTATGCCCCTGGGGAATATGTTCAATTAATTCCAGTCCATCCGGAAAACGCGTTCCTGCTTTCAGGCCATTATCATTAACAATAATTGCCACATTATCTGTGTCGTGAACTTTTATATAAAACGCAGTTGGCGTTTCTTGTCTGATTTCGATGTTGGCCATTGTGCAATATTCTCCAGCCAGGGGTTATTAAAATGAGGACCTGGTCTCATTTAAAAATAAATGACTTCATTGGGTGAAATAAGAATGTCAGGAGTTTAAACGCAGAAATGTGATCAATGTCAATCATTTCAGGGATTGCAGTGCCGCCCGGCAAGGTAAAGCGCAAATCTGTGCTTTAGCGCGCAACCTTATGTGCATATGCTCAAAATAATATTTAAATAGTATTAATTAAATTAGCATTTGCACAATGATTATTATTCTCGCGCTGCTTATACTAATTCCCGAGTTCATTGCCGTTACGGCATAAATGAAACTCATAAATAACACCTTCCCCATAATAATAAAAATCAGCATAAGTACCCGAGGTAAATAAAATGATTCTGGACACCGTTGACGAAAAAAAGAAAGGCGTGCATACCCGCTATTTAATATTACTGATTATTTTTATTGTTACCGCCGTTAACTACGCCGATCGTGCAACGCTGTCTATTGCTGGTACCGAAGTGGCAAAAGAGTTGCAGTTAAGTGCGGTTTCGATGGGTTACATCTTTTCTGCTTTTGGCTGGGCCTACTTGCTGATGCAAATCCCCGGCGGCTGGCTGCTTGATAAGTTTGGCTCGAAAAAAGTTTATACCTATAGCCTCTTTTTCTGGTCGCTATTCACTTTCCTGCAAGGCTTTGTTGATATGTTCCCGCTGGCCTGGGCAGGGATCTCCATGTTCTTTATGCGCTTTATGCTCGGCTTCTCGGAAGCGCCATCATTCCCGGCGAACGCCCGTATTGTCGCCGCCTGGTTCCCGACGAAAGAACGTGGTACTGCCTCCGCCATCTTTAACTCGGCGCAATATTTCTCGCTGGCGCTCTTTTCGCCTCTGCTTGGCTGGCTGACTTTCGCCTGGGGCTGGGAGCACGTCTTTACCGTTATGGGGGTGATTGGTTTTGTGCTGACGGCGCTGTGGATCAAATTGATTCATAACCCGACAGATCACCCACGTATGTCTGCGGAAGAGCTGAAGTTTATCTCTGAAAATGGCGCGGTGGTCGATATGGACCACAAAAAGCCGGGCAGCGCGGCAGCAAGCGGTCCCAAACTGCATTACATCAAGCAATTGCTCTCTAACCGCATGATGTTGGGCGTATTTTTCGGACAATATTTTATCAACACCATCACCTGGTTCTTCCTCACCTGGTTCCCGATTTATCTGGTGCAGGAAAAAGGCATGTCGATTCTGAAAGTGGGTCTGGTCGCCTCGATTCCGGCACTGTGTGGTTTTGCGGGCGGCGTGCTGGGAGGTGTCTTCTCGGATTATCTGATCAAACGCGGTTTATCCCTGACCCTGGCACGTAAGCTACCGATTGTGCTGGGAATGTTGCTGGCTTCCACCATCATCTTATGTAACTACACCAACAACACCACGCTGGTGGTCATGCTGATGGCGCTGGCTTTTTTTGGCAAAGGATTTGGTGCTCTGGGCTGGCCGGTGATTTCTGACACCGCGCCGAAAGAGATTGTTGGCCTCTGTGGCGGCGTCTTTAACGTCTTTGGCAATGTTGCCTCCATTGTCACTCCACTGGTGATTGGCTACCTGGTAAGTGAACTGCACTCCTTCAATGCAGCACTGGTTTTCGTGGGATGTTCAGCGCTGATGGCGATGGTCTGCTACCTCTTCGTAGTTGGCGACATTAAACGTATGGAATTGCAGAAATAAGCAAAGGTATAAGCGATGAATAACGATGTTTTCCCGAATAAATTCAAAGCCGCACTGGCTGCGAAACAGGTACAAATTGGTTGCTGGTCAGCACTCTCTAACCCGATTAGCACTGAAGTTCTTGGTTTGGCTGGGTTTGACTGGCTGGTGCTGGATGGCGAACATGCGCCAAACGATATCTCCACGTTTATTCCGCAGTTAATGGCCCTGAAAGGCAGCGCCAGCGCGCCAGTAGTGCGAGTGCCGACCAACGAGCCGGTAATTATTAAGCGTCTTCTGGATATCGGTTTCTATAACTTCCTGATTCCTTTTGTAGAAACAAAAGAGGAAGCAGAGCAGGCGGTGGCATCAACCCGTTACCCACCGGAAGGCATTCGCGGCGTCTCCGTTTCTCACCGCGCCAATATGTTTGGCACCGTGGCGGATTATTTCGCTCAGTCGAACAAGAACATCACCATTCTGGTCCAGATAGAAAGTCAGCAGGGCGTAGATAACGTCGATGCCATTGCCGCTACCGAAGGTGTAGACGGTATCTTCGTCGGCCCCAGCGATCTGGCTGCGGCATTAGGCCATCTCGGCAATGCCTCGCACCCGGATGTACAAAAAGCAATTCAGCACATTTTTAACCGTGCCAGTGCGCACGGCAAACCCAGCGGTATTCTCGCGCCGGTCGAAGCCGATGCGCGTCGTTATCTGGAATGGGGCGCGACGTTTGTGGCTGTCGGCAGCGATCTTGGCGTCTTCCGCTCTGCCACTCAGAAACTGGCTGATACCTTTAAAAAATAACCACCACCGCAACAAGAGAGATGATTGATATGACTATGAAAGTTGGTTTTATTGGCCTGGGGATTATGGGTAAACCAATGAGTAAAAACCTTCTGAAAGCAGGTTACTCGCTGGTGGTTGCTGACCGTAACCCAGAAGCTATTGCTGACGTGATTGCTGCAGGTGCAGAAACAGCGTCTACGGCTAAAGCGATCGCTGAACAGTGCGACGTCATCATAACCATGCTGCCAAACTCCCCTCATGTGAAAGAGGTGGCGCTGGGTGAGAATGGCATCATTGAAGGCGCGAAGCCAGGTACGGTATTGATCGATATGAGTTCTATCGCACCGCTGGCAAGCCGTGAAATCAGCGAAGCGCTGAAAGCGAAAGGCATTGATATGCTGGATGCTCCGGTGAGCGGCGGTGAACCGAAAGCCATCGACGGTACGCTGTCAGTGATGGTGGGCGGCGACAAGGCTATTTTCGACAAATACTATGATTTGATGAAAGCGATGGCGGGTTCCGTGGTGCATACCGGGGAAATCGGTGCAGGTAACGTCACCAAACTGGCAAATCAGGTCATTGTGGCGCTGAATATTGCCGCGATGTCAGAAGCGCTAACGCTGGCAACCAAAGCGGGCGTTAACCCGGACCTGGTGTATCAGGCAATTCGCGGTGGACTGGCGGGCAGTACCGTGCTGGATGCCAAAGCGCCGATGGTGATGGACCGCAACTTCAAGCCGGGCTTCCGTATTGATCTGCATATTAAGGATCTGGCAAATGCGCTGGATACTTCCCACGGCGTCGGCGCGCAACTGCCGCTCACAGCTGCGGTTATGGAGATGATGCAGGCACTGCGAGCAGATGGTTTAGGAACGGCGGATCATAGCGCCCTGGCGTGCTACTACGAAAAACTGGCGAAAGTCGAAGTTACTCGTTAATGACGTCGTGCCCGGATGGCGTATTGCAATCCGGGCCTGGAATCCAGGCCGAATAAGAGAAACGCCCTCCGGCGTCATGTGGTAACAGGCATAGGTATGAAAATCGTAATCGCCCCAGACTCTTATAAAGAAAGTTTATCTGCCAGCGAGGTTGCGCAGGCGATAGAAAAAGGATTTCGGGAAATTTTTCCTGATGCACAGTACGTTTCTATTCCGGTTGCCGACGGTGGCGAAGGAACGGTGGAAGCGATGATTGCAGCCACCCAGGGTTCTGAACGTCACGCCTGGGTTACAGGGCCGCTGGGCGAGACAGTGAATGCCAGTTGGGGGATCTCCGGCGATGGCAAAACCGCGTTTATTGAAATGGCGGCGGCCAGTGGGCTGGAGCTGGTACCTGCGGAAAAACGCGATCCACTCGTGACCACTTCACGCGGCACAGGCGAGTTAATCCTGCAGGCGCTGGAGAGCGGCGCGACAAACATTATTATCGGCATTGGCGGTAGCGCTACAAATGATGGCGGCGCAGGCATGGTACAGGCGCTGGGGGCGAAATTATGCGACGCCAACGGCAATGAAATTGGTTTTGGCGGCGGTAGTCTTAATACTCTGAATGATATTGATATTTCCGGCCTCGATCCGCGCTTAAAAGATTGCGTCATTCGCGTCGCTTGTGATGTCACCAATCCGCTGGTGGGCGATAACGGCGCATCGCGCATCTTTGGCCCACAAAAGGGAGCCAGTGAAGCGATGATTGTTGAGCTGGACAATAACCTCTCTCACTATGCCGATGTCATTAAAAAAGCGCTGCATGTTGATGTGAAAGATGTCCCCGGCGCAGGAGCTGCGGGCGGTATGGGTGCGGCGCTGATGGCGTTTCTTGGTGCGGAACTGAAAAGTGGTATTGAAATCGTCACTACGGCGCTGAATCTGGAGGAACATATTCACGATTGTACGCTGGTGATCACCGGTGAAGGGCGTATTGACAGCCAGAGTATTCACGGCAAGGTACCGATTGGCGTTGCAAACGTGGCGAAGAAGTACCATAAACCGGTGATTGGCATTGCGGGTAGCCTGACCGATGATGTTGGCGTTGTACATCAGCATGGCATCGATGCGGTCTTCAGCGTATTGACCAGCATAGGTACGTTGGACGAAGCATTCCGCGGGGCTTATGACAATATCTGCCGTGCTTCACGTAATATCGCCGCGACACTGGCGATTGGAATGCGCAACGCGGGGTGACAAGGGCGCGCAAACCCTCTATACTGCGCGCCGAAGCTGACCAGACAGTCGCCGCTTCGTCGTCGTCCTCTTCGGGGGAGACGGGCGGAGGGGAGGAAAGTCCGGGCTCCATAGGGCAGGGTGCCAGGTAACGCCTGGGGGGGAAACCCACGACCAGTGCAACAGAGAGCAAACCGCCGATGGCCCGCGCAAGCGGGATCAGGTAAGGGTGAAAGGGTGCGGTAAGAGCGCACCGCGCGGCTGGTAACAGTCCGTGGCACGGTAAACTCCACCCGGAGCAAGGCCAAATAGGGGTTCATAAGGTACGGCCCGTACTGAACCCGGGTAGGCTGCTTGAGCCAGTGAGCGATTGCTGGCCTAGATGAATGACTGTCCACGACAGAACCCGGCTTATCGGTCAGTTTCACCTGATTTACGTAAAAACCCGCTTCGGCGGGTTTTTGCTTTTGGAGGAGCGGAAAGATGAATGACTGTCCACGACGCTATACCCAAAAGAAAGCGGCTTATCGGTCAGTTTCACCTGATGTACGTAATAAACCGTTCCGGCGGGTTTCAGATTGTTGAGTGCGCTTTATTCATGCCGGATGCGGCGTGAACGCCTTATCCTGCCTACAAAAGCACGCAAATTCAATATATTGCAGAGATGGCGTAGGCCTGATAAGCGTAGCGCATCAGGCATTTTTGCGGTTGCCATCAGTTTCAAACCCGCGTCAGTGAGTTTTTGCTTTTGGTGCACAGGGTAAGATGAATGAATATCTACGGTATTAATTATAGATTTTGTAAGAAGTTATTAAGTCTATATTGCATTTAAAAGGTCGTAATCATACGTATATTCCTCTCTGGTAAAATATAGATTCTCTGAGTTATATGCTTCATATGTGTTATATTTTACAACCTCAAAGCAATTGTCAGGAGAATTTTCGTCTTTCTCGAGTGTATTATCTGAAAGGAATTCCTCTGAGCTAGAATCCTCTATGTTTAAATCTGTATTGTAATTAATTTTTGGATCGATAAGATAAGCATTTTCTTTGACGCTTTCATAATCTTTAATGATTATATCGATGTAATAATCTATTTTTTCTGATGAGAATCCTTTCATCTCTGGTAATTTAATTCTGTTCAAGTAATTGTTAATTTTCGATGAGTTTTTAT
>NZ_CAOLGM010000086.1:0-19963 GCF_948475835.1 uncultured Escherichia sp.
CATCAGGTGTTAATAATGCCTCGCTTTGCACGGCTTACCATTGCCCTTGGCTTAGCAACTGCGGTATTTCCCGTTGACGCAGAGTATTATTTTAATCCACGGTTTTTAAGCAATGATCTTGCTGAATCTGTCGATTTATCCGCCTTTACTAAGGGACGCGAGGCACCACCTGGTACATATCGGGTCGACATTTATTTGAACGATGAATTTATGACTAGTCGGGATATTACTTTTATTGCAGATGATAATAATGCAGAACTCATCCCATGCCTGAGTACAGATCTTCTTGTCAGTCTTGGTATAAAAAAATCAGCGTTATTAGACAATAAAGAACATTCGGCAGAAAAACATGTGCCGGACAACAGCGCATGCACACCACTTCAGGATCGTTTGGCCGACGCATCAACTGAGTTTGATGTTGGTCAGCAACATTTGTCACTCTCCGTTCCGCAAATTTATGTTGGCAGAATGGCTCGCGGCTATGTTTCTCCTGATCTGTGGGAAGAAGGAATAAATGCTGGGCTTCTAAACTATAGTTTTAATGGTAATTCTATTAATAATCGTAGTAACCATAATGCAGGAAAATCAAACTATGCATATTTGAATTTACAGAGTGGCATCAACATTGGTAGTTGGCGACTACGCGATAACTCAACGTGGAGTTATAACAGTGGGAGTAGCAATTCATCTGACAGCAATAAATGGCAGCATATCAATACGTCGGCTGAACGTGACATTATTCCCTTACGCTCACGGTTAACGGTAGGTGATAGTTATACCGATGGCGATATTTTTGATAGTGTGAACTTTCGTGGCCTCAAAATAAATTCAACAGAAGCGATGTTGCCCGATAGCCAACATGGTTTCGCTCCGGTGATTCATGGTATTGCCCGTGGCACCGCACAAGTGAGTGTAAAACAGAACGGATACGATGTTTATCAGACTACTGTTCCACCCGGCCCTTTTACTATTGATGATATCAACTCTGCCGCCAATGGTGGTGATCTGCAAGTAACCATAAAAGAGGCAGACGGCAGTATTCAGACATTATATGTTCCTTATTCGTCTGTTCCGGTTCTCCAACGTGCTGGATATACGCGTTATGCGCTTGCCATGGGGGAATATCGTAGTGGAAATAACCTGCAAAGCTCCCCCAAGTTCATACAAGGTAGCTTGATGCATGGACTGGAAGGAAACTGGACACCTTATGGCGGAATGCAAATTGCAGAAGATTATCAGGCCTTCAACCTTGGTATTGGTAAAGATTTAGGACTTTTTGGTGCCTTTTCTTTCGATATCACGCAGGCCAATACGACACTTGCAGATGGCACCCGTCACAGCGGGCAATCGGTTAAATCCGTCTACAGCAAATCCTTCTACCAGACAGGAACCAATATCCAGGTCGCAGGATATCGCTATTCTACGCAAGGTTTTTATAACTTATCCGACAGTGCCTACAGTCGAATGAGTGGTTACACCGTTAAGCCTCCTACCGGAGACAGCAATGAGCAGACACAATTTATTGATTATTTTAATCTGTTCTACAGTAAGCGGGGTCAGGAACAAATAAGCATCTCTCAGCAGCTTGGAAATTACGGTACGACATTTTTCAGTGCCAGTCGCCAAAGTTACTGGAACACGTCACGCAGCGACCAGCAAATATCATTTGGATTAAATGTGCCGTTTGGTGATATAACGACTTCGCTGAATTACAGCTATTCCAATAATATATGGCAAAACGATCGGGATCATTTACTCGCTTTTACGCTTAATGTTCCCTTCAGTCATTGGATGCGTACAGACAGTCAGTCGGCATTTCGTAATTCAAACGCCAGTTACAGTATGTCAAACGATTTGAAAGGCGGCATGACCAATCTATCGGGGGTTTATGGCACTCTGCTGCCGGATAATAACCTGAATTATAGCGTTCAGGTCGGTAACACCCACGGAGGTAATACATCGTCTGGCACCAGTGGTTACAGTTCTCTTAATTATCGTGGAGCTTACGGTAATACGAATGTCGGTTACAGTCGGAATGGTGACAGCAGCCAGATTTATTACGGAATGAGTGGTGGGATTATTGCTCATGCTGATGGCATCACCTTTGGACAGCCGCTGGGCGACACAATGGTTCTGGTTAAGGCTCCTGGCGCTGATAATGTCAAAATAGAGAACCAGACCGGAATTCATACCGACTGGCGTGGCTATGCAATATTACCATTTGCGACAGAATATAGAGAAAATCGTGTCGCTCTTAACGCGAATTCCCTTGCAGATAATGTTGAACTGGATGAAACCGTAGTCACTGTCATCCCAACTCACGGTGCTATTGCCAGAGCAACATTTAATGCACAAATCGGCGGGAAAGTATTAATGACGTTGAAGTACGGTAATAAAAGCGTTCCATTCGGTGCAATTGTCACTCACGGAGAGAATAAAAATGGCAGCATTGTCGCGGAAAATGGTCAGGTTTATCTGACTGGACTTCCACAGTCAGGGAAATTACAGGTTTCATGGGGCAATGATAAAAACTCAAACTGTATTGTCGATTACAAGCTTCCTGAAGTCTCTCCTGGAACCTTGCTGAACCAGCAGACAGCAATCTGTCGCTAAGGAACAATAGATTATGAAATACAATAACGTTATTTTCCTCGGTTTATGTCTGGGGTTAACCACCTATTCTGCTTTATCCGCAGATAGCGTTATTAAAATTAGCGGGCGCGTCCTCGATTATGGCTGCACAGTCTCATCGGATTCGCTTAATTTTACCGTAGATCTCCAAAAAAACAGTGCCAGACAATTTCCAACGACCGGTAGCACAAGTCCAGCCGTCCCTTTTCAGATTACGTTAAGTGAATGCAGCAAAGGGACAACGGGGGTTCGGGTTGCATTTAACGGTATTGAGGATGCAGAAAATAATACTCTGTTGAAACTGGATGAGGGAAGCAATACGGCCTCCGGTTTAGGTATAGAAATACTGGACGGAAATATGCGTCCGGTGAAACTGAATGACCTTCATGCCGGGATGCAGTGGATCCCACTGGTACCAGAACAGAACAATATTTTGCCTTACTCCGCTCGTCTGAAGTCAACTCAGAAGTCCGTCAATCCGGGACTGGTGAGGGCTTCGGCAACCTTTACCCTTGAATTTCAATAATCAGAGTCAGATATGAAAAGACTTCACAAGAGGTTCCTGTTAGCTACGTTTTGCGCGTTATTCACAGCAACTCTCCAGGCCGCCGATGTCACTATCACTGTTAATGGTCGGGTAGTCGCTAAACCCTGCACTATTCAAACCAAAGAAGCTAACGTTAATCTCGGGGATCTTTATACGCGCAATCTGCAACAACCTGGTTCTGCATCTGGCTGGCACAATATTACTTTGTCATTAACCGATTGTCCGGTTGAAACAAGTGCAGTGACGGCAATCGTGACAGGTTCAACTGACAATACGGGTTATTACAAAAATGAAGGTACTGCCGAAAATATTCAGATAGAGCTGAGGGATGACCAGGATGCGACGTTAAAAAATGGCGATAGCAAAACGGTTATTGTTGATGAGATCACTCGTAATGCACAGTTTCCACTTAAGGCAAGAGCTATCACGGTGAATGGAAACGCAAGCCAGGGAACGATCGAGGCGCTAATCAATGTGATCTACACCTGGCAATAACGTCGATTCGATTTTCTTAGCCTTCTTTTTAAATCAATTTTTTAACCTTAGGATATATCATGGGTAAAACAATCAGTATAAAGGTCCTGTTCGGTATTTATCTTCTATTAATGGCAGGTAAAGTTTTTGCCTTCAGTTGTAATGTCGATGGCGGGTCAAGTATTGGAGCTGGTACAACCTCTGTTTATGTTAATCTCGACCCTGTAATACAGCCGGGCCAGAATCTGGTTGTAGACTTGTCTCAGCATATAAGTTGCTGGAATGATTACGGCGGCTGGTACGACACTGATCATATAAACCTGGTACAAGGCTCAGCTTTCGCAGGCTCTCTACAGTCATATAAAGGATCGCTGTACTGGAATAATGTGACCTACCCCTTCCCGTTGACGACAAATACCAACGTATTGGATATTGGTGATAAGACACCGATGCCATTACCGTTAAAACTCTATATTACCCCAGTCGGGGCGGCCGGTGGAGTTGTCATAAAAGCCGGGGAAGTTATTGCCCGTATTCATATGTATAAAATTGCAACATTAGGAAGCGGAAATCCGCGTAATTTTACGTGGAATATTATTTCAAATAACAGTGTTGTTATGCCAACAGGCGGCTGCACTGTTGATAGTCGTAATGTCACCGTGGATCTCCCGGACTTTCCTGGAAGCGCAGAAATACCCCTTGGCGTATATTGCTCAAGCGAACAAAAGCTCTCATTTTATCTTTCGGGTGCCACCACTGACAGTGCCCGACAAGTGTTTGCTAACACAGCACCTGATGCAACAAAAGCATCGGGAGTGGGTGTCTCTCTGATGCGTAATGGAAAAATACTGGCTACGGGAGAAAATGTCTCCCTGGGAACAGTAAATAAAAGCAAAGTACCTCTGGGTTTAAGCGCAACCTATGGACAAACAGGAAACAAGGTTTCAGCCGGAACCGTCCAGTCAGTCATTGGTGTCACTTTTATCTATGAATAATTGTGATTTTGATCTTAGTCTATGCGCTCCATTCACGAAAATTGCGCGGATAATTATTTTGTAAAGGCTATTATCCTACACCTGTAAGAAAATCCGCGCACAATTGAAGCCAGAGTCTTATTTTTTATATTGAAAAATATGTTAATTTAAACACTATGAGAGATGATGCTTAACTTATCGTATTTAATCTATTGTTTAACGATAATAGATTAAAAATAGAAAGAGAGTAGTCCCCTACTCTTATATATCCATGTTGGCGATAATCCCTTTGTATATACTGTGCATCATCGCTATTACAAATCCTAATAATTCATTTCCACACAGGATAAGTAGATGAAGAAAAAAATTGAATCCTACCAGGGTGCTGCCGGTGGTTGGGGTGCTGTTAAATCCGTAGCGAATGCAGTACGTAAGCAGATGGATATACGCCAGGATGTTATTGCCATGTTTGACATGAATAAGCCAGAGGGCTTTGACTGTCCGGGTTGTGCATGGCCAGATCCTAAGCACAGTGCGTCATTCGACATTTGTGAAAACGGCGCAAAAGCAATCGCCTGGGAAGTCACGGATAAGCAGGTAAATGCCTCTTTCTTTGCTGAGAATACGGTTCAATCATTACTTACCTGGGGAGATCACGAGCTTGAGGCTGCGGGACGTCTCACTCAGCCTTTGAAATATGATGCTGTCAGCGACTGTTACAAGCCATTAAGCTGGCAACAAGCTTTCGACGAAATTGGCGCACGCCTTCAAAGCTATAGTGATCCCAATCAGGTTGAATTCTATACTTCGGGCCGCACTTCCAATGAAGCTGCCTTTCTTTATCAGCTTTTTGCCCGTGAATACGGGAGTAATAACTTTCCCGACTGCTCCAACATGTGCCATGAACCGACCAGTGTGGGTTTGGCAGCGAGTATCGGTGTAGGTAAAGGGACCGTGTTGCTGGAAGACTTTGAGAAGTGCGATTTAGTCATTTGCATTGGGCATAACCCTGGTACAAACCACCCTCGCATGCTGACTTCGTTGCGCGCTTTAGTGAAACGGGGAGCGAAAATGATCGCCATCAATCCTCTACAGGAACGTGGCCTGGAGCGATTTACCGCACCGCAAAACCCGTTTGAAATGCTGACGAACTCTGAGACTCAGTTGGCCAGTGCCTACTATAACGTGCGCATTGGTGGCGATATGGCGTTGCTCAAGGGGATGATGCGCCTGTTAATTGAGCGCGATGATGCTGCAAGTGCCGCAGGTCGGCCCTCATTGCTTGATGACGAATTTATTCAAACGCATACCGTCGGCTTTGACGAGCTACGCCGTGACGTTCTCAATTCCGAGTGGAAAGATATCGAACGTATTTCTGGACTAAGTCAGACACAAATCGCCGAACTGGCTGACGCATATACCGCTGCCGAACGCACCATTATCTGTTACGGAATGGGGATCACTCAGCACGAACATGGTACCCAGAATGTACAGCAACTGGTCAATTTGCTGTTGATGAAAGGTAACATTGGCAAGCCTGGTGCGGGTATCTGCCCACTACGAGGTCACTCTAATGTACAGGGCGACCGAACCGTCGGTATCACCGAGAAACCGTCTGCAGAGTTTCTGGCTCGCCTTGGTGAGCGCTATGGCTTCACCCCACCTTATGCACCTGGACATGCTGCAATTGCCAGCATGCAAGCAATATGTACGGGGCAGGCTCGAGCATTGATCTGCATGGGGGGCAACTTTGCACTGGCAATGCCAGATCGGGAAGCGAGCGCTGTACCGTTAACGCAATTAGATTTGGCGGTACACGTAGCCACTAAGCTTAACCGCTCTCATCTGCTGACCGCACGGCATAGCTATATTCTGCCGGTTCTGGGGCGTAGCGAGATTGATATGCAAAAAAGCGGTGCGCAGGCGGTAACCGTTGAGGATTCAATGTCGATGATTCATGCCTCGCGTGGCGTGTTAAAACCCGCCGGTGTAATGCTGAAATCAGAGTGTGCTGTGGTCGCGGGAATCGCCCAGGCAACACTACCCCAGAGCGTGGTAGCCTGGGAGTATCTGGTGGAAGATTATGATCGCATTCGCAATGACATTGAAGCTGTGCTGCCAGAGTTCGCCGACTATAACCAGCGCATCCGTCATCCCGGTGGTTTTCACCTGATAAATGCAGCTGCTGAAAGGCGCTGGATGACGCCGTCAGGTAAGGCTAATTTCATTACCAGCAAAGGGCTGTTAGAAGATCCCTCTTCAGCGTTTAACAGTAAGCTGGTCATGGCGACAGTACGCAGCCACGATCAGTACAACACGACGATTTATGGTATGGATGATCGCTATCGAGGGGTATTCGGTCAACGAGATGTGGTCTTTATGAGTGCTAAACAAGCTAAAATTTGCCGTGTAAAAAACGGCGAAAGAGTTAATCTTATTGCGCTTACGCCAGACGGTAAGCGCAGCTCACGCCGCATGGATAGATTAAAAGTGGTCATTTACCCTATGGCTGACCGCTCACTGGTGACCTATTTTCCAGAATCGAATCACATGCTAACTCTTGATAACCACGATCCATTAAGTGGCATTCCTGGTTATAAAAGTATTCCGGTTGAATTAGAACCATCAAATTAATTCGCCTCCTCATTTCTTCTGCTGTCATCCGCACAGCAGAAGAATTTCTCATTGACTATTATCGCGCAATTTGCTCACATGGATTAAATTAAACCACACACTATAAGATATAAACCTCTGCCTACAGCTGTAAGAAACTCCGCTCAGTACTGAAGTGCCAGTCCTATTTCCTCTTTTCTCCAGCCTGTTATATTAAGCATACTGATTAACGATTTTTAACGTTATCCGCTAAATAAACATATTTGAAATGCATGCGACCACAGTGAAAAACAAAATCACGCAAAGAGACAACTATAAAGAAATCATGTCTGTAATTGTGGTTGTCTTATTACTGACCCTTACGTTGATAGCCATTTTTTCGGCAATTGATCAGCTGGGTATTTCAGAAATGGGTCGCATTGCAAGAGATCTTACACATTTCATTATCAATAGTTTGCAAGACTGAAAATAAACAGCAAATTATAAATATGAAATGTTAAAAAAGTATCGATAAAAACTTTATTGTTTTAAGGAGATAAAATGTCGCTCGTTTGTTCTGTTATATTTATTCATCATGCCTTCAACGCTAACATTTTAGATAAAGATTACGCCTTCTCTGACGGCGAGATCCTGATGGTAGATAACGCTGTTCGTACGCATTTTGAACCTTATGAGCGGCATTTTAAAGAGATCGGATTTACTGAAAATACCATTAAAAAATATCTACAATGCACTAACATCCAGACAGTGACGGTGCCTGTTCCTGCGAAGTTTTTACGTGCTTCAAATGTACCGACTGGATTGCTTAATGAAATGATTGCTTATCTTAACTCGGAAGAACGCAATCATCATAATTTTTCAGAACTTTTGCTTTTTTCTTGCCTGTCTATTTTTGCCGCATGCAAAGGTTTCATTACACTATTAACTAACGGTGTGCTATCCGTTTCCGGAAAAGTGAGAAATATTGTCAACATGAAGCTGGCGCACCCATGGAAGCTGAAAGATATTTGTGACTGCCTGTACATCAGTGAAAGCCTGTTGAAGAAAAAACTAAAGCAAGAGCAAACGACATTCTCACAGATTCTATTAGATGCCAGAATGCAGCACGCAAAAAATTTGATACGCGTAGAAGGTTCAGTCAATAAAATTGCCGAACAATGTGGTTATGCCAGTACATCTTATTTTATTTATGCGTTCCGCAAACATTTCGGCAACAGTCCGAAGAGAGTTTCTAAGGAGTACCGTTGTCAAAGTCACACGGGTATGAATACGGGCAACACGATGAGTGCTTTAGCTATTTGATTATTTGCTAACGAGTAGTCAACCACGCACGCTACGTAAGAATTATATGGGGCAGCCATTCTCTGCCCCGCGTTGTTTTTAGGCGATATATTTATTGAAATAAATAAGTGACATCCATCACATATTTATGCACTTGCATAACCTGTTGCATGATTATTTATGATCTCAATTCGGCATTTTGTCAGTAAAATGCAATAATTTATTAAATATCAATAAATTAGTTGTTTATCGGCGAGAAATTACTTAATAGAACAGAAAGTAATGTCAACGCTTTATGGACTGTTATTTCCCTTTTTTTAGCTAAATCTGCTATCTCTTTATGTGACTAACTTCACTTACATCCACTTATTTCTCTTCGTAAAATTACTTCGGAATTAAGTACAATAAGAAGAGGAACATTTATGAAGTCTGCATTAAAGAAAAGTGTCGTAAGTACCTCGATATCTTTGATACTGGCATCTGGTATGGCTGCATTTGCTGCTCATGCGGCAGATGATGTAAAGCTGAAAGCAACCAAAACAAACGTTGCTTTCTCAGACTTTACGCCGACTGAATACAGTACCAAAGGAAAGCCAAATATTATCGTACTAACCATGGATGATCTTGGTTATGGACAACTTCCTTTTGATAAGGGATCTTTTGACCCAAAAACAATGGAAAATCGTGAAGTTGTCGATACCTACAAAATAGGGATAGATAAAGCCATTGAAGCTGCACAAAAATCAACGCCGACGCTCCTTTCATTAATGGATGAAGGCGTACGGTTTACTAACGGCTATGTGGCACACGGTGTTTCCGGCCCCTCCCGTGCCGCAATAATGACCGGTCGAGCTCCCGCCCGCTTTGGTGTCTATTCCAATACCGATGCTCAGGATGGTATTCCGCTAACAGAAACTTTCTTGCCTGAATTATTCCAGAATCATGGTTATTACACTGCAGCAGTAGGTAAATGGCACTTGTCAAAAATCAGTAATGTGCCGGTACCGGAAGATAAACAAACGCGTGACTATCATGACAACTTCACCACATTTTCTGCGGAAGAATGGCAACCTCAAAACCGTGGCTTTGATTACTTTATGGGATTCCACGCTGCAGGAACGGCATATTACAACTCCCCTTCACTGTTCAAAAATCGTGAACGTGTCCCCGCAAAAGGTTATATCAGCGATCAGTTAACCGATGAGGCAATTGGCGTTGTTGATCGTGCCAAAACACTTGACCAGCCTTTTATGCTTTACCTGGCTTATAATGCTCCGCACCTGCCAAATGATAATCCTGCACCGGATCAATATCAGAAGCAATTTAATACCGGTAGTCAAACAGCAGATAACTACTACGCTTCCGTTTATTCTGTTGATCAGGGTGTAAAACGCATTCTCGAACAACTGAAGAAAAACGGACAGTATGACAATACAATTATTCTCTTTACCTCCGATAATGGTGCGGTTATCGATGGTCCTCTGCCGCTGAACGGGGCGCAAAAAGGCTATAAGAGTCAGACCTATCCTGGCGGTACTCACACCCCAATGTTTATGTGGTGGAAAGGAAAACTTCAACCCGGTAATTATGACAAGCTGATTTCCGCAATGGATTTCTACCCGACAGCTCTTGATGCAGCCGATATCAGCATTCCAAAAGACCTTAAGCTGGATGGCGTTTCCTTGCTGCCCTGGTTGCAAGATAAGAAACAAGGCGAGCCACATAAAAATCTGACCTGGATAACCTCTTATTCTCACTGGTTTGACGAGGAAAATATTCCATTCTGGGATAATTACCACAAATTTGTTCGCCATCAGTCAGACGATTACCCGCATAACCCCAACACTGAGGACTTAAGCCAATTCTCTTATACGGTGAGAAATAACGATTATTCGCTTGTCTATACAGTAGAAAACAATCAGTTAGGTCTCTACAAACTGACGGATCTACAGCAAAAAGATAACCTTGCCGCCGCCAATCCGCAGGTCGTTAAAGAGATGCAAGGCGTGGTAAGAGAGTTTATCGACAGCAGCCAGCCACCGCTTAGCGAAGTAAATCAGGAGAAGTTTAACAATATCAAGAAAGCACTAAGCGAAGCGAAATAACTAAACCTTCATGCGGCGGAATTTTCCGCCGCCTTATTGAGCGAGATAGCGATGCACGTTACAGCCAAGCCCTCCAGTTTTCAATGTAATCTCAAATGTGATTACTGTTTTTACCTTGAAAAAGAGTCGCAGTTTACTCATGAAAAATGGATGGATGACAGCACTCTGAAAGAGTTCATCAAACAATATATCGCAGCGTCTGGCAATCAGGTCTATTTTACCTGGCAAGGCGGTGAACCCACTCTGGCTGGCCTGGATTTTTTCCGTAAAGTTATTCACTATCAACAACGCTATGCAGGCCAAAAACGTATTTTTAATGCATTACAAACGAATGGCATTTTATTGAATAATGAATGGTGTGCTTTTCTCAAAGAACATGAGTTTCTGGTTGGTATCTCGATCGATGGCCCCCAGGAGCTACATGACCGTTACAGACGCAGTAATTCAGGTAACGGTACTTTTGCAAAAGTGATAGCAGCCATCGAGCGTCTGAAATCATATCAAGTTGAGTTTAATACGTTAACCGTCATTAATAACGTTAATGTCCATTACCCTCTTGAGGTTTATCATTTTTTAAAATCTATCGGCAGTAAACATATGCAATTTATCGAATTGCTCGAAACCGGGACGCCGAATATTGATTTCAGTGGTCATAGTGAGAACACATTCCGTATCATTGATTTTTCTGTGCCTCCCACGGCTTATGGCAAGTTTATGTCAACCATTTTTATGCAATGGGTTAAAAACGATGTGGGTGAAATTTTCATTCGTCAGTTTGAAAGCTTTGTCAGCCGTTTTTTGGGGAATGGGCATACAAGTTGTATTTTCCAGGAGTCCTGCAAGGATAATCTGGTTGTTGAAAGTAATGGAGACATTTACGAATGCGACCATTTTGTCTATCCACAGTACAAAATTGGAAACATTAATAAATCTGAACTCAAAACGATGAACAGTGTACAACTGACAGCGCAAAAAAAACGGATTTCAGCGAAATGTCAGCAATGTGCATATAAACCTATCTGCAATGGCGGTTGTCCTAAGCATCGTATTACTAAAGTAAACAATGAGACTGTTTCTTATTTTTGCGAAGGTTATAAAATCCTTTTTTCAACCATGGTACCTTATATGAACGCCATGGTGGAGTTAGCTAAGAACAGAGTACCGCTTTACCACATTATGGATGTTGCAAAACAAATGGAGAATAATTAATAACGCTCTCTTTTAACTCCATTCTTAGCCTCCTTCTTATGACCTTAACAAGGCACCCGACATAAATTCCTGTCGGGTGTTTCGTCATCATCATCTTCCCTTGCGAAAATCCTGGCTTACGTGGTATGCGTCAGGGCATTAGCAATACCCTTGATTATCAATAGCATAACCATAACCACTGAAAATGAAATATTCCTTTATATTTCATATTGTTAAATGATACTTAAATAAATTTCATCAGTAAATCATTGCCATAGATAATCATTGGATGGCACAATCAATTTTCGCTAATGATAACCATTCCCATTACGTTTTGTATGTTGATAGCAAAGTATCTCTGTCTGCTGAAGCCCTTTTGGCTGCGTAAGAATAATAAAACTTCAGTGTTGTTAATCATTATTATCCTCGCCATGATCCTTGGCGTGGTTAAAATTCAGGTCTGGTTAAACGACTGGAATAATGATTTTTTCAATGCGCTAAGCCAGAAAGAAACCGATAAGCTTTGGCAGCTTGTCCTTTGGTTCCCTGCCCTGCTGGGGATCTTTGTATTAATATCCGTAAACAAAACATGGTTAATTAAACTACTGACTATTCGCTGGCGCGAATGGTTAACAGATTACTACCTTAATCGGTGGTTTGCAGATAAAAACTACTACTTCACGCAGATCTACGGCGAGCATAAAAATACAGATAACCCTGACCAACGTATCGCTGAAGACATTCTCTTACTGATCAGCAAAACGCTCAGCCTTTCATTTGGCTTCATCCAGTCACTTAGCATGCTGATCACCTTTACCGTTATTCTTTGGCAAAGCGCGGGTACGCTCTCATTCACTGTTGGTGGAACAGAATGGAATATCCAGGGGTATATGGTCTATACCGTTGTGCTCATTGTGATCGGTGGAACTTTATTTACCCATAAGGTTGGTAAACGTATTCGTCCGCTTAATGTGGAAAAACAACGTAGCGAAGCGACATTTCGAACAAATCTTGTGCAGCATAATAAGCAGGCAGAACTGATTGCGCTAAGCAATGCTGAGTCTCTACAACGCCAGGAGTTGCGCGACAATTTTCATACCATTAAAGAGAACTGGCATCGTTTAATGAATCGTCAGCGGTGGCTTGATTACTGGCAAAATATTTATTCGCGCTCGCTTAGCGTTCTTCCCTACTTTCTGTTATTGCCGCAGTTTATTAGCGGGCAGATCAATCTGGGCGGACTGATGAAATCGCGCCAGGCATTTATGCTAGTATCGAACAATTTAAGCTGGTTTATTTATAAATATGACGAACTTGCTGAACTGGCTGCGGTTATCGATCGCTTGTATGAGTTCCATCAACTCACTGAACAGCGCCCTACGAATAAGCCTAAAAATTGCCAACATGCGGTACAAGTGGCTAATGCGAGTATTCGTACGCCTGATAATAAGATCATATTAGAGAACTTGAACTTTCATGTTTCGCCAGGCAAATGGCTATTACTGAAAGGCTACTCTGGTGCGGGAAAAACCACACTGCTTAAAACATTATCCCACTGCTGGCCGTGGTTTAAAGGTGATATTTCTTCTCCTGCTAACAGTTGGTATGTGTCACAAACACCGTTAATCAAAAGCGGCTTACTGAAAGAGATTATTTGTAAAGCACTTCCCCTGCCCGTAGACGATAAATCGTTGAGCGAAGTACTGCATCAGGTTGGTCTGGGGAAATTGGCTGCGCGTATTCATGAGCACGATCGCTGGGGAGATATTCTTTCCAGCGGCGAAAAACAACGTATCGCCCTGGCACGATTAATTTTACGACGTCCGAAATGGATATTTCTTGACGAAACTACCTCTCATCTTGAGGAACAAGAGGCTATACGCTTACTGCGTTTAGTGCGTGAAAAACTACCCACAAGCGGCGTCATTATGGTTACACATCAACCCGGTGTCTGGAACCTGGCTGATGATATTTGTGACATTAGCACGGTTTTATAACAACAATAAAAGCCCTGCTGTACGGAGATATAAATAAATGAAGCGAGTTCTTATTCCTGGCGTCATTTTATGTGGCGCTGATGTGGCGCAGGCCGTCGATGACAAAAACATGTACATGCATTTTTTTGAAGAGATGACGGTCTATGCTCCTGTCCCTGTACCCGTAAACGGCAACACGCATTACACCAGTGAAAGCATCGAGCGTTTACCGACCGGGAATGGCAATATCAGCGATCTGCTGAGAACCAACCCTGCGGTACGCATGGATTCAACGCAAAGTACCTCGTTGAACCAGGGAGATATTCGCCCTGAGAAAATCTCTATTCACGGTGCGTCGCCCTACCAGAATGCCTATTTGATTGACGGTATTAGTGCAACTAATAACCTGAACCCAGCGAATGAGTCCGATGCCAGTAGTGCAACCAATATTAGCGGGATGTCACAGGGGTATTATCTTGATGTCAGCTTACTGGACAATGTGACGCTTTATGACAGTTTTGTGCCGGTTGAATTTGGTCGCTTCAATGGCGGGGTAATTGATGCAAAGATCAAACGCTTCAACGCTGATGATAGCAAGGTTAAATTGGGTTATCGCACTACGCGTTCGGACTGGTTAACATCGCATATCGATGAGAATAACAAGAGCGCATTTAATCAAGGCTCTTCAGGAAGTACTTATTACTCCCCAGATTTTAAAAAGAACTTTTATACCTTGTCGTTTAATCAGGAACTCGCTGATAACTTCGGCGTTACCGCCGGTTTATCGCGCCGCCAGTCTGATATCACCCGCGCGGATTATGTTTCGAATGACGGCATTGTCGCCGGTCGGGCACAGTATAAAAACGTTATCGATACTGCATTGAGCAAATTTACCTGGTTTGCCAGCGACCGCTTTACCCACGATTTAACCTTAAAATATACCGGCTCCAGCCGTGATTATAATACCAGCACCTTCCCGCAGTCTGATCGCGAAATGGGTAATAAATCCTACGGTCTGGCATGGGATATGGATACGCAGCTCGCATGGGCCAAACTGCGTACCACCGTTGGTTGGGATCATATTAGTGATTATACCCGTCACGATCATGACATCTGGTACACCGAACTTTCATGTACATATGGTGATATTACAGGGCGTTGCACCCGTGGCGGATTAGGACACATTTCCCAGGCTGTAGATAATTACACCTTCAAAACACGCCTGGACTGGCAAAAATTCGCCGTGGGTAATGTTTCGCATCAACCCTACTTCGGCGCGGAATACATCTATTCCGATGCGTGGACTGAACGCCATAACCAGTCTGAATCCTATGTGATTAATGCTGCAGGAAAGAAAACTAACCATACCATTTACCATAAAGGTAAAGGCAGCCTGGGAATTGACAACTACACGCTGTATATGGCGGATCACATTAGCTGGCGGAATGTGTCGTTAATGCCCGGTGTGCGTTACGACTATGACAACTATCTGTCAAACCACAATATCTCCCCGCGCTTTATGACGGAATGGGATATTTTTGCTAATCAAACCTCAATGATTACCGCCGGTTATAACCGTTACTATGGCGGGAATATTCTTGATATGGGATTACGTGATATCCGCAATAGCTGGACGGAATCGGTATCAGGTAATAAAACCCTGACGCGTTATCAGAATTTGAAAACGCCTTATAACGATGAACTGGCAATGGGATTGCAGCAAAAAATCGGTAAGAACGTTATTGCACGCGCAAACTATGTTTACCGTGAAGCGCATGATCAAATCAGCAAAAGCAGTCGTACCGACAGCGCGACTAAAACCACCATTACTGAATATAACAACGATGGCAAAACCAAAACGCATTCGTTCAGCCTCAGTTTTGAACTGGCCGAACCCCTGCATATCCGCCAGGTAGATATTAACCCACAAATTGTCTTTAGCTATATCAAGAGCAAGGGCAACTTGTCGTTAAACAATGGTTATGAGGAGAGCAATACCGGTGATAACCAGGTGGTTTATAACGGTAATCTGGTCTCTTACGATAGCGTTCCAGTGGCAGATTTTAATAACCCATTAAAGATCTCCTTAAACATGGATTTCACGCATCAACCGAGCGGGTTGGTGTGGGCGAATACGCTGGCCTGGCAAGAAGCGCGTAAAGCTCGCATTATCCTTGGTAAGACGAATGCGCAATACATCAGCGAATATTCAGATTACAAGCAGTATGTTGACGAAAAACTGGATAGCAGCCTGACCTGGGACACCCGCTTGTCCTGGACGCCACAATTTCTGAAACAACAAAACCTGACGATCAGTGCCGATATTCTCAATGTACTGGATAGCAAAACCGCTGTTGATACAACGAATACCGGTGTGGCGACCTACGCCAGTGGCCGTACTTTCTGGCTTGATGTCAGCATGAAATTTTAATAGTTCGGATTTTACTTAACCGGGTAAATTCGCCCGGTTTTCGCATGGAGATAATTATGAGAAACTTCTGTTTCTTACTGACGTTAGTGGCAACTCTGTTGCTCCCCGGGCGGCTGATTGCCGCCGCCTTACCGCAGGATGAAAAGTTAATTACCGGACAACTGGACAATGGCTTGCGATATATGATTTATCCGCATGCTCATCCAAAGGATCAGGTAAATTTATGGCTGCAAATTCATACCGGTTCATTGCAGGAAGAGGACAATGAGCGCGGCGTGGCTCATTTTGTAGAACATATGATGTTTAACGGCACAAAAACATGGCCGGGTAATAAAGTCATCGAAACATTTGAGTCGATGGGTCTGCGCTTTGGTCGCGATGTTAATGCCTATACCAGCTATGACGAAACGGTGTATCAGGTGAGTTTGCCGACTACGCAGAAACAAAATCTGCAACAAGTGATGGCAATATTCAGTGAATGGGGTAATGCCGCAACCTTTGAAAAACTCGAAGTAGACGCTGAACGTGGCGTAATTACTGAGGAATGGCGTGCCCATCAGGATGCGAAATGGCGCACCTCTCAGGCGCGCCGCCCTTTCCTGCTGGCTAATACCCGTAATTTAGACCGTGAACCTATCGGCCTGATGGATACTGTCGCCACGGTCACACCGGCACAATTGCGCCAATTTTATCAACGCTGGTATCAACCAAATAATATGACCTTTATCGTGGTCGGCGATATCGACAGTAAAGAAGCGCTGGCGCTGATTAAGGATAATTTAAGTAAGCTTCCGGCTAACAAAGCAGCTGAAAATCGCGTCTGGCCGACAAAAGCCGAAAATCACCTGCGCTTTAATATCATTAATGATAAAGAAAACCGGGTGAACGGCATCGCACTCTATTATCGCCTGCCAATGGTACAAGTGAACGATGAGCAAAGCTTTGTCGAACAAGCTGAATGGAGCATGTTAGTTCAGCTGTTCAATCAACGTCTGCAGGAACGCATACAGTCGGGCGAGTTGAAGACTATTTCTGGCGGCACTGCGCGCAGCGTTAAAATTGCACCCGATTATCAGTCGCTGTTTTTCCGTGTAAATGCACGAGACGATAATATGCAGGATGCTGCGAATGCATTAATGGCAGAGTTGGCAACCATTGATCAGCATGGTTTTTCTGCTGAAGAACTCGATGATGTCAAATCTACCCGCCTCACCTGGCTGAAAAATGCGGTTGATCAGCAAGCTGAACGTGATTTACGTATGCTGACCAGTCGCCTGGCATCCAGCTCATTAAATAATACGCCGTTCTTGTCGCCGGAAGAGACATATCAACTTTCGAAACGTCTGTGGCAGCAAATTACCGTGCAAAGTCTGGCGGAAAAATGGCAGCAGTTAAGAAAGAACCAGGACGCATTTTGGGAGCAAATGGTAAACAATGAGCTTGCCGCCAAAAAAGCATTGTCTCCTGCGGCTATCCTGGCGCTGGAAAAAGAGTACGCCAACAAAAAGCTGGCGGCTTACATCTTCCCAGGCAGAAATTTATCGTTAACAGTAGACGCTGACCCACAGGCGGAAATTAGCAGCAAAGAAACGCTGGCTGAGAATCTGACATCATTAACACTTTCCAATGGTGCCAGGGTTATTCTGGCAAAATCCGCGGGTGAAGAGCAAAAGCTACAAATTACTGCCGTATCGAATAAAGGCGATTTAAGTTTCCCTGCGCAGCAAAAATCACTTATCGCGCTGGCAAATAAAGCAGTAAGCGGAAGCGGCGTTGGTGAGCTCTCCTCTTCCAGCCTGAAACGCTGGAGTGCGGAAAATTCGGTAACCATGAGCAGTAAAGTCAGTGGCATGAATACGTTGCTCTCCGTTAGCGCGCGGACTAATAACCCTGAACCTGGTTTTCAGTTGATTAACCAGCGAATCACCCACAGCACGATTAACGACAATATTTGGGCATCGCTACAAAATGCTCAAATTCAGGCGTTGAAAACGCTCGACCAGCGTCCAGCGGAGAAATTCGCCCAGCAGATGTATGAGACGCGCTATGCTGATGACCGCACGAAATTACTGCAAGAAAATCAGATTGTACAGTTTACTGCCGCAGATGCGCTGGCTGCCGATCGCCAGTTGTTTTCATCTCCAGCGGATATCACGTTTGTCATTGTCGGTAATGTCTCAGAAGACAAACTCGTGGCGTTAATTACGCGTTACTTAGGATCAATCAAACACTCTGATTCGCCATTAGCCGCAGGTAAACCATTAACTCGCGCGACGGACAACGCATCGGTTACTGTAAAAGAACAAAATGAACCTGTGGCACAGGTTTCACAGTGGAAGCGTTATGATTCCCGGACACCTGTTAATCTGGCGACGCGTATGGCGCTCGATGCTTTTAACGTCGCACTGGCAAAAGATCTACGTGTTAATATTCGTGAACAGGCATCTGGAGCATACAGCGTTTCTTCTCGCCTCTCGGTTGATCCTCAGGCCAAAGATATCAGTCATTTGCTGGCTTTTACTTGTCAACCAGAACGACATGATGAACTGTTAACGTTAGCGAATGAAGTGATGGTTAAGCGTCTGGCTAAAGGGATCAGTGAGCAAGAACTGAATGAATACCAGCAAAACGTTCAGCGCAGCCTCGATATCCAACAGCGTAGCGTTCAACAATTAGCGAACACTATTGTAAATAGTCTTATTCAATATGACGATCCTGCAGCATGGACTGAGCAGGAGCAATTGTTGAAACAAATGACGGTAGAGAATGTTAACACTGCCGTTAAACAATATCTTTCTCATCCGGTAAATACTTATACCGGAGTATTATTGCCAAAATAATAACAGCCCCGTCAACACATCGTTGGCGGGGATTTTAGCAATATTCGCTATTTTTATGTAATAATTTTATAAATGCGTTCAAAATAATAATCAAGTACTAATAGTGATATTTTAAGGTCTGATTTTTACGTGATAATTCAGGAGACACAGAATGCGCATAAAAATAACAGCATAAAACACCTTACCACCACCCAAGAATTTCATATTGTATTGTTTTTCAATGAAAAAATATTATTCGCGTAATATCTCACGATAAATAACATTAGGATTTTGTTATTTAAACACGAGTCCTTTGCACTTGCTTACTTTATCGATAAATCCTACTTTTTTAATGCGATCCAATCATTTTAAGGAGTTTAAAATGGATAAGAAGCAAGTAACGGATTTAAGGTCGGAACTACTCGATTCACGTTTTGGTGCGAAGTCTATTTCCACTATCGCAGAATCAAAACGATTTCCGCTGCACGAAATGCGCGATGATGTCGCATTCCAGATTATCAATGATGAATTATATCTTGATGGCAACGCTCGTCAGAACCTGGCCACTTTCTGCCAGACCTGGGACGACGAAAACGTCCATAAATTGATGGATTTGTCGATTAACAAAAACTGGATCGACAAAGAAGAATATCCGCAATCCGCAGCCATCGACCTACGTTGCGTAAATATGGTTGCCGATCTGTGGCATGCGCCTGCGCCGAAAAATGGTCAGGCCGTTGGCACCAACACCATTGGTTCTTCCGAGGCCTGTATGCTTGGCGGGATGGCGATGAAATGGCGTTGGCGCAAGCGTATGGAAGCTGCAGGCAAACCAACGGATAAACCAAACCTGGTGTGCGGTCCGGTACAAATCTGCTGGCATAAATTCGCCCGCTACTGGGATGTGGAGCTGCGTGAGATCCC
>NZ_CAOLGM010000087.1:0-19807 GCF_948475835.1 uncultured Escherichia sp.
TAAAAACGGTTCTGTGAAAGTGACACGAACCGATCTCCATCGATGTTACTCACCGATCTCCTTCACGGTAATACGCAGCAGGCTTCCCCGCTATGTCGTGACGCTTCACGACGATGACTTTTTTGATGAAGAAGACGCAGAAGTTCTGCGCTTTGATAATTTTGACGATGCCGTTGAGTGCTGCGCAGACCTGAATATTCCGTTCTTTGTGGATGCGGGAAACAAAAAGCTGGTCTTCTGGTTTGTTCGTGTTGATGACGAAGGGTATCCGGAAATCGCCCGCTGCACGGAGCGGGAGTTTGCAACCATTCTTGCCGGTATCAGCGCCGGCGGCATGTACTGTCCGGAGTGCGGCACGATTCACTGGCCGGACGGAGTCACCCCGCCCTTCTGATGCTTCCCCGTTTTGCCGATATTTTCCAGCAGGGAAACCGCTGGCTTAACTGGCTGGAGAAACAGCCGGAAGGTTCAGGGGTCCGCTTGGAAAAGGGAAATTTTCCCACGCTAAGAGAATTGAGTTGAACGAGTGGTTACATCTAGGCCAGCTAACTCACTGAACGTAAAGGCTGTACGAAATGTTCCGGCCGTCCGATAACCGTTTGGCTTACTTCCGTACATTCCCTTGCGTAGATGTACAGAATTGTACGATTTCGGACATCAAAACCGCTGTTGTCCCGCCATTCTGGCGATTCCTGAAAGTCATTTGACTAAAAAATAGTCTTAACGTGGTTTATTTTCCGAATTCCAAGCGGATCCCTTATTTGCCCCTCACCCCCCATGTTCAAGTCAGAATAGTGGACAGGCGGCCAAGAACTTCGTTCATGATAGTCTCCGGAACCCGTTCGAGTCGTTTTCCGCCTCGGGCTTTCATATCAATTGTCCGGGGTTGATCGCAACGCACAACACCTGTGGTACGTATGCCAACACCATCCAACGACACCGCAAAGCCGGCAGTGCGGGCAAAATTGCCTCCGCTGGTTACGGGCACAACAACAGGCAGGCGGGTCACGCGATTAAAGGCCGCCGGTGTGACAATAAGCACCGGCCGCGTTCCCTGCTGCTCATGACCTGCGGTAGGATCAAGCGAGACAAGCCAGATTTCCCCTCTTTCCATGTCAGATTTCCTCCTGACCAGTCGCCGGTGCATCCAGCCATTCTCGTTCTTCAGCTGATATTTCAGCATTCGGATCACACTGTGCCAGTAGCTCAGCCAGTGAATATAGCGGGCGCCTGTGCGGCTCAACGATCAGCCGGCCATTATCAATGACCATGCCAACTTCATTATCTGTCCCCAGAGACAACGCATTCAGCAGTGCCGGTGGGACGGTCAGCATAACTGAGCCGCCAACCTTCTTCAGTCGGGTGGTATGCATTCTTCACCTCCATAAAAGTTATATTTAAATATAACATCCACTAAAAAAACACACCAGGCTTTAACGCGCAATGTTTGATAAAAATATAACTTTCAACAAAACAGTAAACCCAGCGTGGTTGCTTCCATATGCAGCAATACCGGCAGCAGCAGGCCACCACCTCTGATCTTGGCCGCTGATGTAATCAACCCCACCAGGAACAGTTCTGCTAGGGTCAGCAGGTTCTGATACTGGCAGTGCGCGGCGACGAACAACAACGACGTTATCAGCGCACCCAGCCACATCGTCCAGCAGTACCGTGAACGGAAGACGTTCAGCATAATCCCCCGAAACAGCGTTTCCTCATTCAGCGGGGCAAGGATAAAGATGGCCAGCAACGTCAGGATCACGTCAGGTATGGACTTATCGGCAAAAAGTTTCGTCATAAATGGCTCAGCAGGCAGAGCTAGCGCCTTACCGAGCAGAAATACACCGACATACACCACGGCCATCGCACCGACCAGCCACGGTACGCCAACGTTGCGCAGCTGACCAACAACCGGTAGCGGAGCTATCCAACGGCGGTATACCAGGAAAACACACAGCAGGTACATCAGAACAGTACCATGACTGAAGAACAAATAGTTTTTTCCTGATCCATAAAGCAGAACGGCCTGCTCCATGACAAATCTGGCTCCCCAGCTAATGCCCCATGCAGCCAGCATAACCAGCATAAACTGCAGATATTGATTACGTGTTTGAATCATTGCATCGCCTGTAAATTTTTAACTTGTCCTATTTTTGTCATTACCACGTATATACACATGTATAACAATTCAGATATCGTTACCAGGATATGCCGCGCCAGCGGCATGGAAGGCGGCACTCCGTTGTTTCATATGATACCGGAGTAAAACCGCCGAAGCCCGGCGTAAGCCGGTACTGATTGATAGATTTCACCTTACCCATCCCCAGCCCTGCCAGACCATACCCGCTTTCAGCCATGAGAGAGCTTCTGTGCGCGGTCGGAGTGGTCCCGACGAGGGTTTACCCGAAGTCGGGGCGTATCTCCGCGTTAGCGGGCCGTGAGGGCCGCTTACGAGCGTGTACTGAGAACTTCCAGCGAGAAGACTGACAGCGATGATGATGTAGTTACAACATTCATAATTAAAAGCGACTCTGTTCCGGCCCTTTGGCCGGGGCGGGGCCGCTTTTCAGTTATGAGGGAGGGGCTTTGTGGTTTCGGTTCTGCGCTGGACCGGGGTTTTCCTGGTGGTTGTTTTTGTGTGTTGTAACTAAAGTGGCTCCGGTCGGGGCCCGCCGCTTGCGGTGGGAGGTGCATATCTGTCTGTCCACAGGACAGGCAATGAATAGGTTTTCTTTTTAAATGAATGTAATTAAGTAGTTTAAAGGAGATATAAACAGGTGTTTAAAAGATACATTGCACCCTGTAACGCTGACGGCTGGCGCTTTATGACATGAACGGTTGTAACCTTATGGGGAAGTCCCTTGCAGTTAAATGTGGATAAGCAAAATTCCACGTCTGTGAGGCATGTTTTGTATCGAAAACAGGGGGGCCGGATGCACCAGAAGCGGGATGATGAGATTGTTTTTTGTATGTGGTGCTGTTTTTTTGTTCGCTGACAGGCTTCAGGCGTGCAGATGCCTCCGGCGCAGGCCGGATTATTCAGATGAGGTAAAACTCAGGGGGAGGCAGTGGCCAGCCGTGTGTAGTTGTTGTTCCGCGACATTATCATGCGTTCCTTCACACGACGGTCGATTTCGCGCTTCACGGCCTCCAGGCTTCCCCGGAAACGCCCTTCCGCGATTTCACGCGTCAGCTGCCGTTTCACCAGGGTGACAATGTCCTGGCGGGTTCTGCCTGCATCGCGGCGCGCACGGGCACGTTTCATTCCACGGGACTTAAGCTCTGTCTGGTAACTGCGGAAACGCTCACGGACAAAACGCCAGGCTTTCGCTATCAGCTCATCCATACCCAGGGTATCCAGCCCCTGCTTTTTGCGCTGTCTGTTTTCCCATACCACACGGCTGCGGCGCGCAGCTGCCACTGCATCCTCAGACACATCAAGGGCGGCAAACAGCGCCGGTGTGAACGTGATATCGGTCGGAATGTAGCACCCGATAAGCGGGTCATATTCCGTCTGGTAGGTAATCAGTCCCAGCTCTGACAGGAACGTCAGGGCCCGGGTGGCCCGGGTGATGGAGAGTTTTCCTGCACCGGACTCTGTCGCCAGTCCGCACTCAATGGCCAGCGTGGTGATGGAGCACTGGACGCGGTTGGCCAGCGGGTCATAGTGGAAACACAGCCCCTGCAGGAGCGCATCAATAGCCCGTCGACGCAGCACCGGTGGCATGCGTCGACGCAGACCACGCGAACGGGCATGCGCCACATGAATGGCGAAATCAAAACGGGAAGTGAAGCCCACCGCCTTTTCCATCAGTTTTTCGCAGAACTTCAGCGTTCCTGCACCTTCACGGGGTGTAAACACCGGATTCGGGTTCTTTACCTGGCGGTAATACGTTTGGTGAAGATCAGTCACACCATCCTGCACTTACAATGCGCAGAAAGAGCGAGCACAGAAAGAAGTCTTGAACTTTTCCGGGCATATAACTATACTCCCCGCATAGCTGAATTGTTGGCTATACGGTTTAAGTGGGCCCCGGTAATCTTTTCGTACTCGCCAAAGTTGAAGAAGATTATCGGGGTTTTTGCTTTTCTGGCTCCTGTAAATCCACATCAGAACCAGTTCCTTGCCACCTTACGGCGTGGCCAGCCACAAAATTCCTTAAACGATCAGTAATCTAGCACTAATCTTCTGAACACTCAAGAATGTAAGCCCATCATCACATGCATCGTTTTTGCGCTTCACTTTTTATCAGTGCGGTCAGAACTTCAGCCTGAGTCAGGCCATCTTCATGACACATTTGCATGAGCATGGCCTTATACTTTGGTTCAAGAAATACTTTTACTTCCTTGAACGAAGCTCTTTTACGGGCCACTGATAATCTTTGTTTCTCTGCATCAGAAAGCGGATTCCCCTTTCTGTATGCTCGTTTTGCGCCAGATGAGGAAGTCACTGCATTTTCTGTCTGCGACATCTCGCCTCCTCAATACTCAAACAGGGATCGTTTCGCAGAGGATACTACAGTTTTTTGAAATCAGCGACTTGAGAATTGTGACGAAGATCTGTGTTGGCGCACAAATCAACGGGGATTACTGTCGTTTAATGTGATTTAAACTGTGAAATAGTATGGTTTTCAGTTATGGAAACGCCGGGAGCGGGGAAAACTTGCTTTTTCCCGTTTCCGGGGTTGGACAACTGAGCAACGCGAAGGCGTCAGCTACGATGTTCTGGTGACTGCTGATCAGCCCCTGTTGTATTCAGCCATTCTCCGGTCATCTGCAGCAGTTTTCTGGCATCGTGGCTTCTGAGCAACGGAATACCCGCCTGCCTCAGAACCTCTTCCAGAAGAATATCCCGGCGTCTGCGTTCCGGTCGTAAATGGCTGGCATCATCCAGCTCTACTGCTGCAACAATACTGAACGAACGCCGCTCAACGATAACCACATCAACATGCCACTGAGACACCATCCTGAATAACTGCCACCACTGGCGTGATCGTGGCCGGATATTCCCGTTCAGCTGGACGATATCCGCGACCCGTACCTGCGGACACAGATACCACCGTTTCATATCCACAATTCTGAACAGTCCTTTCATAAAACTGACTTCCCTTTCTGTCAGAAGCGTCTTCTGACGTTGCCAGTATTCACCGCTGGACAGTATTCGCGCCGCATCACCGGTCCGTATACCTGCCGCATGCAATTGCATCAGCAAAGGAGAATGCTGATTTACACTTCTGAGGATAATCCGGATAAGTAACGCTGCAATAATCAGAACGATAAGAATAAAAATAATCAGCTTCATTGTTTATCTGCTCCTGGTAATTAATTATGCTGAATTATTACATTACATATTTCCATATCTCTTTTGGTATCCTGTCATATAACTTTCCGGTGATTAGTTCCGCTAACCGGTGGTCTGCTGCTGAATTAAATGATTCACGTTCACTGTTTGATAAACTGTCTCTGTTTTTATGAATAATTTTTTCCAGCGTATTGACTGATGAACATCGCCGTAACTGATACAGCCATTCCTGTTTTGTTTTTGCCATTTTTATTCCTGCTGAGAACAGATAAATGATAAGATTGCCATCGCTTTATTTACGGTGTCTCCATATCCAGGGTGGAACCGGATCAGCATCTGACCAGAGCCCACGTTTTTGTTGTCTGGCTTCGTTCTGAAGGACAGGCAGCACGGGATCTGTGTTGTACTGCTCATATACCCAGGCAGCCCCGGCCCGACCATAAACTGATTAATATTCATTCCGTCTGGTGCATAAACCTGCCCGAGAATACGACCATAACGATCTCGCTGAAAATATGTGACGGTAACCGTTTTTCCTGCGACCAGTGATTTCATCATGTCTGTTGACCACCGGCCATAATCCTGTTTCTTTTCCGGTGCATCAATATTTACCAGCCTGATCCGCACCGCCTTCCGTGAGTCCATGACCTCGATGGTATCACCGTCCAGTACACGAACAACCCGTCCATGAATATCTGCAGACAATACCGGCCATGAAAAGATAAATAATACCAGTGGTATATATTTCATCATGTTATTCTCCATATCAGATAAATGGCACCTGTATTTCAGGCATCCTGAATATTGCAGCACACAATGAATAACTCCTTATTTTGTGAAATAAATCACAAAATATAAAATCACGACTTAATACGGAAAAAACTCTGTGCTACTCAGAACTGTCCGGTCATACTGCCCGATCGGATATTAAAAAAAGCAAATCTCATAAACTCCTTTCAGCCTTCTGACTTCTGGTGTAATGAAGGCTGCTTTTTTCGTTACACCCTTCCCCGGCAGCGCCGGCGGCACTGTTCAGCCCTTTTCCGGGCAAACTGTTGCCAGTCTGCCTGTGGCGCTATGCAGGCGGCCCGTAGCCATGCTTCTGAAGCATCCATCCAGCGTCCGCTGACCTCCAGAATAACGGCCCGCCCGCCGGCACGCTGGTAACGCCAGACCAGGCCGTTCCGTGAACTGTTTCTGAATCCATTCATCTTTAGCTCTCCCCTTTAACCCGTCTGTATTATGGTGTTAAATAATCCACTGGATAGACTTCCTTTCGGGTACGGAAGTTATTTCCTTTTAAGCCTTATTGTTTCAGCCTCCTCACTCTTTCGGGGAGGCCTTTTTTATTTCTCATCAAGCACGGCCTGAAGCTCAGCCTTTATCCGGTTCTGGCGGCGGATTTTCCCCAGACGCGCTGTCGCATACGCTTCCTCCTCCTGAGAAATATGCTCTGTCACATACCCTTCCGTGTCATACCGGCAGGCACCGGCTTTCATGGCACACAGATAGCTTTCTGAACGGGTGATGGCCTTCAGCGCCCTGCGCAGTTTTTTATGCGAGAGCGGGATATTCCGCTGTGCCACGTCTTCCAGTAACACGTCCCGGATACCGCAGGCCAGAAGCCGGGGCGTGTCAGCGTCAAATAATCCCGGCCACCAGGGCTTCAGGGTATGCACTGCCTCATCCAGCGTGGGCAGGTTCAGATAAATGGACAGCGCCTGTCTGGCCTGCGCTTTTTTTGCCGCCAGCTCTGCTTCCCGGGCCGCTTTCTCCGCCAGCTTCTGCTTTTTCACCTTCCATTTTGGTGGCGTGGTGACATTGATGATGGTTTTCCGGCTGCGGACAGGCGTCTCCCCTTCCGTTTTCCGCTTCAGTGTCAGTACCGGTCGCTTCTGCTCTGTCATGCTGTGT
The DNA here is from genome assembly GCF_948475835.1 of uncultured Escherichia sp. Taxonomy (NCBI): domain Bacteria; kingdom Pseudomonadati; phylum Pseudomonadota; class Gammaproteobacteria; order Enterobacterales; family Enterobacteriaceae; genus Escherichia; species uncultured Escherichia sp. The sequence continues at coordinate 7,217 of NZ_CAOLGM010000087.1, forward strand.
TCTGCCTCTGACGAATCATCCTCTTGCGGCCAAAGATACCACACCCGTCACAGCGCCAGAACGCCCAGCACAGCCAGATGACAGGCATAGAACGTCGGGAAAAAATCCCCGGGCCAGAAACGGGGTAATGATTTTCCTGCACACGACACCAGACCAACGGTCAGCACCGTCATCACAAGGCCGGCCACCGCCGCTGCATCACTGGTGGCAAGGTTAAGCGCCGGAATAACAGCCAGCAGGCAGGCGACCAGCGCCAGACGTTCCGTTCTGTCTTCCGCCCGGTACAGCCGGTGACTGACCGCCAGCATCAGCAGCCCGGCAATACCGTAACTGGTGCCGGACAAAGGTCCCCACAATGCCATCAGGAGTATGGCCGCTGCAGTACGCCACAGGCTGCGCGTTTCACACCACGTCAGCACCTGTGCCGCCACTGCAAAGGCAAACAGGATATTCCCCTCATACCAGGGAAAGCCGGCAAAGTAATACCAGAACTGGGCAATCACCGCCCATCCCCACAGCCGGTTAATGGCCACCTGCCGGATATGCGCATGGCGGGACAGATTCAGCCCCCACACCAGGGCAAAAAGCGGAAAGGCCCCACGCCCGGCCAGAAACATCCACGTCTGGTCCAGATGCAGAATGCGGTTTGCATGGTCCAGCACCATCAGCACCAGTGCCACCGTTTTGATGATATCCCGCTGTCCGGGTGACCAGACCAGCAACGACTGCAACCAGGTATCGGTCCGTGCAGCCAGTGAATCGTTACGTGTCGTGTTCTCTGTTGTCATCAGCGTGTGTCTTCCTGTATCAGTCTCCGCCCAGGGTTTTCTCTTTCTGCAGGTCACGAACCATATCCCGCTCCATCTGCTGCAGTCGCTCCTGCAACAGATTTTCCCGGGCAACCTCCCGGACCGCTTCCCGCTCCCGTTGTGGTTCACGCAGCACACTCTCCGGCAGTGCGGCTTCCCGTTCAGTTATGGCAGCCCGGTCACGCTCCTGCCCGACAATTTCCCTGACAGCCTGCTCTGTTTTACTGTCCGGCAGGTCAGGTTTGTTCTCTGCCATTTTACGGACAATTTCATCTGCGCGGCGTTCCGTTTCACGGCGTATGGCCTCTTCTGCCTGCCGCTGTGCCAGTACCTCTGCCGTGACCGGTTCACCGTTTCCCGCTCCCGGCTGGACGCTGTTGTCCGGGATATCTCCCCACACACGGCCACCGGTGATGGCACCGGGATTCCACGGACGACCTTCACCGGCGATTCTTACCACCACACCGCTGTCGGGGTTATCACGGGCAATCCGGACGCCATCCTGCATGTTATCCGCCAGCAGGCTCTCGCCGTTACGGCTGCCCTGCAGGGCCACAAACTGTGCATCTTCACTGCCCTTCACCCGGCCTTCACCACTGAATCCCCGCAGCCCGTTTCCGTCATCCGTGGTCAGTGGGTTCAGCCAGATACCTGCTGACTTGCCGTTACGGTCAAACGCCGGCAGTGCCACATACGGCTGCGGATATTTGCGCCCCGGTGCAATAAACCGTGCAGGACTGTCTCCCCCGGCAAGCCCCGCCTGACGAAGAACGGCACGGCCTGCCGCCACGTCCCGCAGCTCCCGTGCCGTACTGAACAGCCGCTCTGCATGCATGACCTCCCGGTCCGGTTTCGGCTCAAACACATCGTGGGCAGTTCCTTTCTGTACGGCATTGTTAATGGCATCCGTCCAGCCCTGACGGTTATCGGTGTACACCTGCACATGCTGTTTCATACGCGACAGGGCCACGTAGGCTGACTCAAAGCCGGCCATCAGTTTCCGGTTACCTTCCGTGCCTTCAAGCGCGATGGCAAAGGTTTCACTCGCCCCCTGCGCACCGTGAGCGGTGATGGCATAGGCCAGGTCAATATGTTGCTCTGCCTGCTCCTGGCCGGGGCGAATCACCCGGGTCTGCTGTCCGTCCGACAGCGTGACACTGTCACCGGAAACCGCTGTCACCGTCCAGACGCTGTTGGCCACATAACCGCGCTCCCGGTCACTCTTCGTGAAGCGCATCCGGTCACCGGTCCCCACCCGGATGGTGTCCGGGGTGTACAGTGTGACGCCTTCAGCCACCGCCTCCCGGGGCGAAATCAGCCGCGTGTTACCTTCCGCATCCTCCAGGGTTATCAGCCCGTCATCCTTACTGATACCGGCAATCCGGTGATACACATTATCCACCAGGACAAGTACGTCCCGATGAGTCTCCCAGGTGGAAAGACGACGCAGTTCTCCGTCACGTATATTCGCTGTGTTCAGGACAGGCACCATGACCTGCTCTTTCCCCAGCTCACCGGCCTTTTCCCGTGCATCATGAATCATACTGTTCAGTACGCGCCTGTCTTCATTCAGGTGCGTGACAATCAGCGTCTGCTCCCGTGCTTCCGGTGTTCTGCCGGTATAGTCGCGGACAATGGCTTCATACAGTGTCATGGGGACATCAGGAAAAGCCTCGCCTTTCAGCATCGCCTTCTGCTGCGCTTCTGCCAGTTTCGCTTCCTGGCTGTGACTGAACTCCGTCACGGAGTGCTCCGGTGCCCATGCGCCCTCCAGACGTGGCACCTGAGACGGTTTCACACTCTCAAGCCCGGACAGCGCCCTTTCCACATCCCGGTTAATCAGGCTGTATACCGCCTCCCGCAGTTCCGGCGTCTGACGCACAATCTCCTTCATGATGGCCACATCAGCAGCACTGCGCGTCTGCTGGAGACGGAAAGGCTGACCGGGCGCGATGGCCTGCAGCTGGTCCGTGTCACCACTGGCCACAGCCCGACCGCCACCGGCCGCAATCAGGGCATATGCCCGTGCCATGTCGGTATTGCCCACCATTGAGCTCTCATCGAGCAGGAACAGCGTGTTGCTGAAATCCGGTGTTTCTCCGCTGTGCTGCTGCAGCTGCGTGTCATGCAGAAAGGACGCCAGTGTCTGTGCATCCACGCCGGCGCTGCGCATCTCCCCGACCGCACGGTGTGTGGGCCCCAGCCCCACGACACGGGGACGTTCACTCTCCGGCAGCATGTTCACGGCTGACATTACCGCCCGGAACTGTGTGGTCTTACCCACACCGGCATAGCCCTGTACCACCGTGAAACGGTCGGACGTTTCCAGTATCATGCGGGTGGCGGCGCGCTGTCCTGATGTCAGTTTCTCCATGAGTTCGCCAGGTACTCTCTCCATCAGCGGCGTGACCGCCTCCTTACCTTCGAGAATATGGCGAAGAATGCTCTTTTCTGCCTCATACGACGCACGGGAAACCAGCAGGCCTGTGCCATAGCCTTTTGCCACATCCACATACAGTAAGTCACCGCGTTTTATCTGCGCATTGATTTCCCCTCCCAGGTCAGTAAAACTGGCTCCTTCTGCAGCAAACGACTTCGCCTCTGTCAGCAGGTCCACCATGCTGAAGGCCAGGTTTTTACTTTCCAGCACCGGAAGGGCCAGATGAATGGCCTGCTGTGCCGGCGTGTGAAGCCCGGCTTTCTGCAGACTGATAGCGGTTTCCAGCAATGTCTCACCGGCACGCGCCTTTATCTGCTCAGAAACCACCGTAAAGGACGGATGGCGGGCGAGTTTTTCCGCAGTACGGGTTTTATCCAGTGAGGAATACAGCCGGACATCACGACCGCTGCGGGCCAGACCGTTCAGGGTGGCGTTGTCCATTGCCATCTGTGTGACGGAGGCAAAAACCTTCGCACTGTCGCTGACGGAATGCCCGGGCGTTTCCACCCAGCCATTCTCCAGCTTCAGTGCCGTGAATGGTGAGTCGCTCACAGGCAGGGAGGCCGGTTCAGCCCGCCCCGGCACAACAACCGTCATCGCGTCTTCACTGACGGACGACACCTGCAGGCGGTCACCGCCGGAGACGCGGAGTCCGGGAATTTTCCCTGTCACCCTCAGTCGCTCGCCATCTGCCACCGGCATTTTTTCCGGCCGGAACAACGACCAGCTGCTGTCCAGCGAGGAAATACGCACCACCTGCGTTTCACCCTGTGCATCCCGCAGGGTCAGGCTGTGACTCTGCGCCGTCACCCGGTCTATCACATAGCGGTCATGACTGCGTGTCTCCGGGTTCCACTGCTCCATCACCATCCCCGGGCGGTACATATCCCGCAGATAACGGCTCCGGCTGTCCAGCCAGACCGGTGACAGTGCCGTCATGGTCACCTCCTGATGTCCGAGCACGCCCTGTGTTTTCAGCTCACTGCGAATGGCCTGTGTCAGTATGGCCTGTTCCCGTACCCCGCTGACCTGTGCCACGCTCTCTTCTCCGGCTTTCACGCTGGCCGCAAAATCTCCGGCCAGCCGGGCATAGCGGACATTACGGTCCGGTTCACTGATGATGGTGGCCGGTCGCTGTTCTCCCCCCTGCCAGCGATATGTGTTCACCCCGGCATCCTTCATGGCCATCAGCGCACTGCCTGTACCGGTTCGCTGCCCGCTGTCGGTTATCAGGACCTGTACGTTATGACGTGCGGCACCGTCCAGCAGGGTTAACGTCTCTTTCAGGGAGAGTTTTTCGCCCTGGTCAACGATAACGGTACTGCCCGGCGTGAAAGCCATGCCTTCCAGCAGCTGACGACGTCCGGTTATCAGCTCACCGGACAGCCGTTCATCCTGCTTCAGGTTCATCTGCGAGCGACGGTCAGCAGCGATAATCTGCACCTCCCGCCCCTGCTCCCGGGACATCATGACCAGTTCAGCCACCCGCTCACGCTGCCCGGCTGCACCGCCCTGCCCGGACACAATGGCCAGCGACGGACGGTCCTGTGCCAGAACACTGACCGCATCGCTGTAACCAGCCGTCCGGGGGACACTTTTCTCCGGATGTACGGTCACCCGGTTCTGTTTCATGATATCGCGACTGAGTGCCCGGACTGACAGTTCATCGAGCACATGAATCCCGGACGTGAACAGCCCCTTCTCACGATCGAGGGGGATAAGCTGCTCACGGCTGATGGCCTCATCGATACCGGCGCGGGCCCGCTCAATCACACCATTTTCCGGCGGCAGTATGCCGACCGTCCTGGCCAGCACGTCTGTGTACGTGAACTGCACTTTTCGTTCACTTAATCCGGCAATGGCCTGTGTCACCGCCTGCTGCACATCCGGCCCGTCCGGTGAAGCAGGCCCGGGTATCTGCGTGCGGGTCTCCGCCCGTTGATCCGCCGCGTCACGATACGCCCGGATGTCGAACCCGGTTTCCTTCAGCGTCTGCATCCATTCAGCCATTCTGACTTCAGGATCGACGTGCTGTTTGGATTTTCGCGTATCCAGTGCCGCCACATCCCGGGATTTCAACGAGGCGTCCTCCCCTACGGCCTCCCGGATAGCCTGTGAGCGTCCGGAGAAGGCCTCCACCGGTACGCCCGGCATTTCCCACATACCGTGCTTACCGACCACTTCAGTTTCATAGCCCAGCGCCTCAACCTGCTCTTTCAGTTTTTCCCGGTAGAGCCTGCCAAAGGCAATCTGATTAGCGTACACATTCTCAATGAACCCCGTTTTCCCCACTTTGTCACTGCTCAGTGTCTTCCATTCGCCGTTATGCTGCGTGACATTAGCCACCACCGCATGCGTGTGTAACTGTGGTTCCTGATCGCGACTGGTGTCGTGGTTAAACAGTGCCATCACCAGATTACCGGTCAGCACCGTTTCTGACTGTCCGTCCGTCATCACCCGTGTGGAGGCCAGCGCCTCCACCTGACGAACAGCAAAGTCCACGGCCTGGTTATGTGCATCAATCAGGCGCTTATCGCCACCTAACATGGCCATCATGGAGACACTTTTGGGGGCGGAGAAGGTCAGGTCGTAGCCGGGACGATGCCTGTTACTGCCATCCTGCATGCGGCTTAGATCCGCTCCGTCCGGCAGCCTTCCCTCCAGAAGACGGGTAAAAACATCCTTATCGACACTGCCCTGCAGTCCCAGCTGTTCAGCCCCCCTGCCGGCCCAGCGTTCTCCCATGCTGCCCAGCACATAGTAATTATCCTTGTCGGTATAATAGTTACCGGCACTTCCGGCCGATCTGACCTGCGCGATACTCATCATCAGAAATCATCTCCCGGCTCAACATCCTCCCCGCGCTCCCGGTGCACATTAATGTTCACCTCTTCACGACGCTGCATCTGCTGCTGGATGTCCGGATGATTTTCCTGTTGCCATGCCTCATAAGCGGCCATATCCACCACTTCACCGGATTCACTGATCCCGGGTGGCAGTTGCTGTTCCATCTCTTCTTCCGGTTTCATTTTCAGCTCCTGCTCGATCCCCCCTGCCGGAACATTCACACCTGAATCTGACTTCTTATCGTTGATGGCAGGAGACACCGGCTGTTGCGGCTGTTGCGGCTGTTGCGGCTGTTGCGGCTGTTCAGCCTGAGTCACGTCTTCTCCGGAAACAACTTCCGGCACATCCGGTTCGAAGAGGCTGGCCATCTGACGACCTTCTGCTTCCCTTGCGGCAAGTACGGCGCTCAGGCGGTTCTCCATTTCCGGGTTGATGTCACGCGGAATAAACTCAGGGGCAACCTTCGGACGTGCCTGATATTTCAGTGAGAGTTTTACTGCCGGATACGGTCCGGGCAGGGTGACATAACAGGTCAAATCCGGCAGAGACTGAATGTCGGAATAACTGACCAGCGTCTGGCGCTCCATATCCTTACCGGTCGATACCCCGTCACGTACCGGATCAGCACCGTAGGAGTACTGCTCGCTGGCTTTCAGGTGCTCTTTCTCACCAATCTCACCGGCAGCGAACTCTGCAATCTTATGGCTGGGAGAACGGAAAAAGGCACGGGTGTTCATGACGTCAAACAGCGTGGCAGCCGCTTTCTCACCGTAGATATCTTCCAGCTGGGCATAGGACTGGATACCAAACACATAACAGCCACCGAACTTACGGGCTTCCGGCAGGATCTCCACCAGGTCCGGCAGTTTGTGTAACGTGGGTAGCTCATCACAGAAAAACCACACACGACGGTTACGGTTTTCTCCCATTGCCAGCAGACCACGAATGGCAATGGACAGCCACATGGAGATCACCGGCTTCAGGGAGGCATGGGTGTCGGCATTCGACGAGATAAACAGCCAGCCGTTTTTCTGATCTTCCCGGACACCCCGCATCCAGTCACGGATGGTAAAAGACTCACCGTTATGCTCAATCCCCTGCAGGTAACGGATGGCTTTCACGTAGTTGGTCAGCACAGCACGGATGGAAATCGCCGTTTTCTCAATTTTCTCTTCCACCAGGTTGGCCGCCGGTGAATTACGCAGGAAGGTACGCAGTTTTTCGATTTTGATGGAAAGCAGTGTGTCCACCAGTTTGCTGTAGCTGCGGTTGGGGTCATTACGCATCAGGTACGCCGCTTCCGCAAAAATGGTACGTCCTGAACCCTGCCAGAACGGCTCCTCTTTTGTGCCCATCGGGATCAGAGTATTTGCGGTATTATCAAAATCCGGCTGTGTCAGGCACTCCTTCCACAAATCCCAGGCGGCACAGCGGGCATCCAGCGGATTCAGGATTTTATCGATGGAGGGATCATAGTAACTTTTAACAAATTCCCCTGAACGGTCATAAATCACCACCATATCTCCACGCTGACGGGCGTAGTTGGCCAGACGACGGATAACTTCCGACTTACCGGCCCCGACCGTGCCGTGCAGACAGAAGTTCTGGATTTCGGAATCCCGGATAATCGGCAGGTCGCCAATCCGTATATCGGAGTCCTTGCCGTCTTTTTTCAGCATCCGGGCAACGTCTTTCGGATTGTCTGTCAGCTGACGACCACCTGTGACTTCATTTTCGCTCTGTTGTTTACCCTGACGCCCCAGAATCCAGGAGACAACAAAGAAGGTAATCAGGCAAATAACCAGTGCCACAACTGTAGCCAGAACGAATGCGAACCATAGCTGCTCTCCGCACCAGATCATATATTTATCATGCAGTACCTGAGCAGCGTTCATCTGGAAGGTTTTGCCGTAATACTGGATCTCATAGACCGGCTGGGACCTGATTAAATCCCGCATCCCTTCCAGCGTGGTACACCACCAGTAAATGCAGCCATTCACGAATGTCTGCCAGCTGATTTTTATCCATACAATCAGACCAACGAGGATCCAGAAAAAAATAAACAGGCAGTAAAGCATGATATTGGCGATCTGGCTGAACATGCGGATACGCATGGACGCAATCTGACCGCCCTGGGTCATATCCTTTGCGTTAAAACTCATGATGAAACTCCGGGAAAATCGGGAACAGGGCAGAAAAGGATGATGTGGGATTAATTCACAGAAACAGACCAGGTGTACCCTGTATGCCGGTGGTGATACCCGCCTGCAGTCCTGCCGGAAGAGACCTTCTCTGTAACAATGTCAGTCAGGCGCAATACTTCAGACCAGTCACTCCCATGCGGAAACTGGATCTGAATAAAAAGGCGTACCCGTTCACGATGATCCAGAACTGTATCCGGTTCATAAAGCAGACCACTGTCAGGAGAAACACGGGACGTTTTATTGATGAGATCATACTTATCGGCAGGAGACTGCGATGAAAGCGCCCAGGTAATATTTTCGCCCTGATGACCATCAATACGACTGCTCCCCGGCGTCCAGGCAATTTCCTGTGCACCGGATACGATGATCTCCCTGGAAACTTCAGCCAGCTTTTTGGGTGTACAGAATACCGGTGCCAGCACACACAGGGACAACAAATTGCAGCTGACCACTTCCGGTTTAAGAAAATTACCCCCGGATTTTTCAGGGTAAGATATTTTTTCCAGTACTCTGGTTATTTCCTTATATCTGAGTGAATGAATAACGTGAATAACAAGCATCATGAGAAACAAAATAACAATAAGTCCTCCAGTAACCAGTAAAAGGTCAGCATCAATATTGTTATTACTGTACAAATAATGCTTAGTGGTCGCTGTATTATCCTGTATCACCGTGGGGTATTCAGTTACAGGCTTCTCAGTAAATTGATTATTCTCACCAACATATTCAGCGATATTGTCTGATGTCATAATGACTTTCTCCGGAAGATCCCGGCTTCGCCGGCAACACTTCACGGTCGCACAAAGAATTTGCACAACCGCTCAGTGTTTTCATATTTATTTCGGAAACGCCGGGAGGTGACAAAATTTATTTTGTTACGTCCCGGGGTTGGACAACGAGCAACGCGAGGCGTCAGCAAGGAGGCCGGTCAGATCAGCCTCCTGACGAGGTTCAGAGAATATTTGCGATTGATTTGGCCAGCTGATCTTCGAGAACAGGCTTCGCCTCTTCAAATTTCAGGTTAACCTTGTTCGCATTTGAGACTACACGGGTCTGGTATTTATGCTGGTTACCTGTTTCAGTACTGGTCTGAATTTTCGCACCGGATGTTCCCTGACGCAGGGCGGCAACATTATCCGTTCTGACGCTGGATTTTGTCCGTTCAGCTATCTGCACATCGGTAATCATGGTGTAATTGGTGTCTTCCACCATCGCATCTGCGGCCATACCGACAAGGCCCGCAGCAATTCCCACACCGAGGGTGGCACCGGCTGAACTGGAGTTATAACCTGTGATCCCGCTTCCCAGAGCTGCGCCAACTGCAGCCCCCTCATATCCTTTACTGAGCCAGCTCTGAGACTCCCGCAGGTCCATCTTATCGGCCTTCAGCACATTCGCCTGGATCCAGTACCAGGCGTTATCCGGAGAAGTCACCACCTGATACCCTTTTGCTTTCACAGCATCAGCAATTTTGCCCTGCAGCCCACTCATGTCTTTATCAGACGTGTTTTTGATCTGCAGAAATACCGTGCGTTCACTGGCGGGTTCAAGCCAGATGGTCTCACTCATCTGAGTCTTCGCCTCAAGGTTACGCTTCTTGATTGCTGTGCTCATCGCACCACACCCTGAAAGGGCCAGAGTGGAACTGATCAGGGTAATCATCATTAATTTTTTTGTTTTCATCATATATTTACTCTCTAATATTCTTTATTTTACTCTTGGTTACTTCTTGCTTTTGACGTAACTATTGATTGCATCAATAACACCAACAAATTGATATCTACCGATATCTAATTGAATCAAGAATGCCATAATAACTGTTACTAATATCACACCAAAACCGTATATAATAAACCCTAAAAAAGATAATAGAAATACGACCCCCATATACACGATATAATATACTTTAAGTTTTGATGATATAACACTCATGACTGATGATGTTTTTAGAAATTTTTCTGGCAAGGATAAGTATAACATTCTAATGTTTGCCATAATAATCATGACAATGAGCCCAAGCCATCCTCCGACTAACACAGCAGTGAATGTTTCACTTGTCTTTTGTGTTATTAGAAACGACATTAGTAAGGGACAAAAAAATCATCCATCCCATGATGATAAGACCAGGTTTTAATCCCTGCCATAGAGACGGGATTCTAATATCTCCTGAGTCAATATGTTTCTTTAACACCTCCAACTCACTACTGATAATTTGTTGTGTAATCATGATCTCTCCATACCCTACTCAACATGTTACAATTATTCTTTATTCTGGTAGCTTTTCGCTTTCTCTAAAAGTTCTTTCGGACTATCAGCTCCAGGTATTCTTTCCTGAACCAGCTTTTCTTCATTATATTTATTATTCTGAGATAATGCCTCTGTTTTATGGTGATTTTGCAGTTCAGAATACTGCCCTCTTACAATATTTTCATCGCCGCGAATACTGTTCTGAGTATCTCCGATATTGCCCCGATATTCTGTGACCATATTATCAACCTGATGTTTTACATCATTACGGATATTACTGTCCTGCGTTCTTTGCTCGATAATGGACTGATGCCCCTGATGGTCAGCAATAATATCCTGACTGCCACCACCCGAAGGTACGCTCTCCATTCCTTTACCGATATCGCCACGGGATTCACGCCAGGCATTATCGACACCGGGCTGTACCTGTTCCTGAACAAAAGACCATGCCATCGCCCGACGGCGTTCTGCAATCTCCGGTGAACTGGTATTTGTCAGAATAGCTTCTGCATCCTGCGGTGCGCGTTTCATCACATACTGTGCAAACTGTTGCGACAGATCTTCACTCATCTGCCCGCTCATGCTTTCAGTACGGGATGCCATTTCCGCATATTCATGGCTGCGGGTCATATTCGTCGTGTACTGGTCGTAACTCTGTTTCGCTGAGTTCAGGGCTGCAGACAACTGGTCCACCCGGGAATCAGCATTATTGTCAGTATGGCTGCCGGACTCACTGACCTTGCGACTGGTAAAGTAATCGCTGGCCTCTTTAAAGTCTTGTGTAGCCCTGGCATCGATATCATGACGGGCATCATGGCTGGCCCGTGAGCCACTACTGGCCTCATGAGCATCATCATCGCTCCAGTCAATACTGGCTCGCCCACCCACTTTAGCTCCGACATCAACACGAACACCAAAAAGACTGGGTTTTGCATCTAATCCGGCATGCGCATCTCCATACCATCCTGCAGAACCTCTCGTACTTCTTGATGCCAGTTCTCTCGTCGCCTGGTCATTACTGATATTATGCGCCTTCGCATAGCTTTCCACTGCACTGCGCATTCGGCTGGCCATCATGGAGTCCTGTGCGCTCATCGTGCTGTCAGCACCACCTGTGACAGAATCACTGCTCCCCCGGTTAGAACCAAACTGGCTGAGCGTGTTCCACGCACTGGCAATACTGCTGCTGAAACCGTGCAGGGCGCTTTCAGCTCTGTTCGACGCCTCCCGGGCCATTTCCTGTTGTGCTGCTGCAATCTGACGCGTTGCATTGATACCGACCGGTAACCGGGACATCGCCCCGCTCGCATCCATCACCATATTACCGTCACGGGTCTGTGTGGCGGTTGCACCACTGCCGGTCTGGTAGGTCATCTGACCAAACGACGTGGTGCTGTTGGTACTCCAGCTGAAGCCGTTCACGTTCTCCGTCTGCATATTGCCGTAGGAGTAATTACCGTCCACCACACTGCCTGCCGCACTGGCAGTCGGGCTGATGGAGGAAGAGGCAAAGTGGCTGTACACACTGGAGAATCCGGCACCAAGGCCTTTTACCATCATCCATGACAACGGAGGTATCATGGCAGAGATATATCCGGCTGTGGACGCCAGGTCTGAGTATTTCAGCTGTATCTGAGAGAGTTCAGAGAGCACCACCGGAGCCCCGTTCTGCTTCGCATAGAATGTCATGGCACTGTTCAGGATGGCATACAGCAACGGCCAGGTCTGGAACCACATCAGGGCAAACACATAACCTCTCAGTACAGACAGCGTCAGTTTGTTGAAGACAGCTGCCAGTACCAGAAGCGGGAAGATACCAATGGTAATGCCCACCAGAATGGTCTGTACCATCGGCAGGTTTCGCATCAGGACATGACCAATGGCTACATGCGCCAGACGCTGTTTCTCCATCGATGAGGTGGTGGCCAGACTGACCAGGCTGGCGGTGTCACCATTGCGGGCCGCATTGCGTATTACCGTGAAGGAGATCGGTGAGTAACATCGATGGAGATCGGTTCGTGTCACTTTCACAGAACCGTTTTTA
>NZ_CAOLGM010000088.1:0-19762 GCF_948475835.1 uncultured Escherichia sp.
GCGTTATACGGAAATCCGTCTGGCGAAAATTGCCCATGAACTGATGGCCGATCTCGAAAAAGAGACGGTCGATTTCGTTGATAACTATGACGGCACGGAAAAAATTCCCGACGTCATGCCAACCAAAATTCCTAACCTGCTGGTGAACGGTTCTTCCGGTATCGCCGTAGGTATGGCAACCAACATCCCGCCGCACAACCTGACGGAAGTCATCAACGGTTGTCTGGCGTATATCGATGATGAAGACATCAGCATTGAAGGGCTGATGGAACACATCCCGGGGCCGGACTTCCCGACGGCGGCAATCATTAACGGTCGTCGCGGTATTGAAGAAGCTTACCGTACCGGTCGCGGCAAGGTGTATATCCGCGCTCGCGCAGAAGTGGAAGTTGACGCCAAAACCGGTCGTGAAACCATTATCGTCCACGAAATTCCGTATCAGGTAAACAAAGCGCGCCTGATCGAGAAGATTGCGGAACTGGTAAAAGAAAAACGCGTGGAAGGCATCAGCGCGCTGCGTGACGAGTCTGACAAAGACGGTATGCGCATCGTGATTGAAGTGAAACGCGATGCGGTCGGTGAAGTTGTGCTCAACAACCTCTACTCCCAGACCCAGTTGCAGGTTTCTTTCGGTATCAACATGGTGGCATTGCACCATGGTCAGCCGAAGATCATGAACTTGAAAGACATCATCGCGGCGTTTGTTCGTCACCGCCGTGAAGTGGTGACCCGTCGTACTATTTTCGAACTGCGTAAAGCTCGCGATCGTGCTCATATCCTTGAAGCATTAGCCGTGGCGCTGGCGAACATCGACCCGATCATCGAACTGATCCGTCATGCGCCGACGCCTGCAGAAGCGAAAACTGCGCTGGTTGCTAATCCGTGGCAGCTGGGCAACGTTGCCGCGATGCTCGAACGTGCTGGCGACGATGCTGCGCGTCCGGAATGGCTGGAGCCAGAGTTCGGCGTGCGTGATGGTCTGTACTACCTGACCGAACAGCAAGCTCAGGCGATTCTGGATCTGCGTTTGCAGAAACTGACCGGCCTTGAGCACGAAAAACTGCTCGACGAATACAAAGAGCTGCTGGATCAGATCGCGGAACTGTTGCGTATTCTTGGTAGCGCCGATCGTTTGATGGAAGTGATCCGTGAAGAGCTGGAGCTGGTTCGTGAACAGTTCGGTGACAAACGTCGTACTGAAATCACCGCCAACAGCGCAGACATCAACCTGGAAGATCTGATCACTCAGGAAGATGTGGTAGTGACGCTCTCTCACCAGGGCTACGTTAAGTATCAGCCGCTTTCTGAATACGAAGCGCAGCGTCGTGGCGGGAAAGGTAAATCTGCCGCACGTATTAAAGAAGAAGACTTTATCGACCGACTGCTGGTGGCGAACACTCACGACCATATTCTGTGCTTCTCCAGCCGTGGTCGCGTCTATTCGATGAAAGTTTATCAGTTGCCGGAAGCCACTCGTGGCGCGCGCGGTCGTCCGATCGTCAACCTGCTGCCGCTGGAGCAGGACGAACGTATCACTGCGATCCTGCCAGTGACCGAGTTTGAAGAAGGCGTGAAAGTCTTCATGGCGACCGCTAACGGTACCGTGAAGAAAACTGTCCTCACCGAGTTCAACCGTCTGCGTACCGCCGGTAAAGTGGCGATCAAACTGGTTGACGGCGATGAGCTGATCGGCGTTGACCTGACCAGCGGCGAAGACGAAGTAATGCTGTTCTCCGCTGAAGGTAAAGTGGTGCGCTTTAAAGAGTCTTCTGTCCGTGCGATGGGCTGCAACACCACCGGTGTTCGCGGTATTCGCTTAGGTGAAGGCGATAAAGTCGTCTCTCTGATCGTGCCTCGTGGCGATGGCGCAATCCTCACCGCAACGCAAAACGGTTACGGTAAACGTACCGCAGTGGCGGAATACCCAACCAAGTCGCGTGCGACGAAAGGGGTTATCTCCATTAAGGTTACTGAACGTAATGGTTTAGTGGTTGGCGCGGTACAGGTAGATGACTGCGACCAGATCATGATGATCACCGATGCCGGTACGCTGGTACGTACTCGCGTTTCGGAAATCAGCATCGTAGGCCGTAACACCCAGGGCGTGATCCTCATCCGTACTGCGGAAGATGAAAACGTAGTGGGTCTGCAACGTGTTGCTGAACCGGTTGACGAGGAAGATCTGGATACCATCGATGGCAGTGCCGCGGAAGGGGACGATGAAATCGCTCCGGAAGTGGACGTTGACGACGAGCCAGAAGAAGAATAATTTTACTTCTTCATGCCAAAAGGGAGCTATCTCCCTTGTTTGAATTGAAAAGTCCAGGCTGCAAAGTCTGGGCTTTTGTCGTATTAGGGCACGGTAAAGTTTGGCTGTGCCCGTAAAAAATGGCTGGCTATACACAAGGAATGTGGCAATGAGTGGTGAAAAAAAGGCGAAAGGCTGGCGGTTCTATGGTCTTGTAGGTTTTGGCGCAATAGCACTGCTTTCCGCTGGCGTCTGGGCGTTGCAATATGCTGGCAGTGGGCCAGAAAAAACGTTGTCGCCGCTGGTGGTGCACAACAATCTGCAAATCGATCTCAATGAGCCGGACCTCTTTCTCGACAGCGACTCTCTGAGCCAGCTTCCCAAAGATCTCCTCACCATTCCGTTTCTCCACGATGTTCTGAGCGAAGATTTCGTTTTCTATTATCAGAATCATGCCGATCGTCTGGGCATTGAAGGCAGCATTCGTCGTATTGTCTATGAACACGATCTCACGCTGAAAGATAAGCTCTTTTCGTCACTCTTAGATCAGCCCGCGCAGGCAGCGCTGTGGCACGATAAACAAGGCCATCTTTCACATTATATGGTGCTGATCCAGCGCAGTGGTTTAAGCAAACTGCTGGAGCCATTGTTGTTTGCCGCTACCAGCGACAGCCAGTTAAGCAAAACGGAAATCAGTAGCATCAAGATAAATAGTGAAACTGTTCCTGTTTATCAGTTGCGCTATAACGGCAATAACGCCCTGATGTTCGCGACTTATCAGGACAAGATGCTGGTGTTTTCCAGCACGGATATGTTGTTTAAAGATGATCAGCAGGATACCGAAGCCACGGCGATCGCAGGTGATTTGTTGAGCGGCAAAAAACGCTGGCAAGCAAGCTTTGGCCTGGAAGAGCGTGCTGCTGAAAAAACGCCAGTACGCCAGCGCATCGTGGTCAGCGCCAGGTTGCTGGGTTTTGGCTACCAGCGGTTAATGCCTTCTTTTGCTGGCGTACGCTTCGAAATGGGTAACGACGGCTGGCACAGTTTTGTGGCGTTAAATGATGAATCCGCCAGCGTAGATACCAGTTTCGATTTTACGCCGGTCTGGAACAGTATGCCTGCCGGGGCCAGCTTCTGTGTGGTGGTGCCGTATTCACACGGTATTGCCGAAGAGATGCTTTCGCACATCAGTCAGGAAAACGACAAGTTGAATGGGGCGTTAGACGGTGCCGCGGGGCTGTGCTGGTATGCAGACTCAAAATTGCAAACCCCGCTGTTTGTCGGTCAGTTTGATGGCACTGCCGAACAGGCGCAATTGCCAGGGAAACTGTTTACGCAAAATATTGGTGCGCACGAAAGCAAAGCGCCAGAAGGTGTTTTGCCGATAAGCCAGACTCAGCAGGGCGAAGCGCAAATCTGGCGTCGCGAAGGGAGTTCCCGATACGGTCAGTATCCGAAAGCGCAGGCGGCGCAACCCGATCAATTAATGTCGGATTATTTTTTCCGCGTGTCGCTGGCGATGCAAAACAAAACGCTGCTTTTCTCCCTCGATGACACGCTGGTTAATAACGCCCTGCAAACACTGAATAAAAACCGCCCGGCAATGGTGGATGTAATACCCACTGATGGCATCGTTCCGCTCTATATCAATCCACAAGGCGTGGCGAAACTGCTGCGTAACGAAACGTTGACCAGTCTGCCGAAGAATCTCGAACCGGTTTTTTATAACGCCGCACAAACTTTATTAATGCCGAAGCTGGACGCTTTATCTCAACAACCGCGTTATGTCATGAAGCTGGCCCAGATGGAACCCGGTGCCGCCTGGCAGTGGCTACCCATAACCTGGCAGCCGCTATGAGGCACGGGCTGCTGGCGCTGATTTGCTGGCTGTGTTGTGTTGTTGCCCATAGCGAAATGCTGAATGTCGAACAATCCGGGCTGTTTCGCGCCTGGTTTGTACGCATTGCACAAGAACAGCTCCGCCAGGGGCCAAGTCCACGCTGGTATCAGCAGGATTGTGCGGGCCTGGTGCGATTTGCGGCGAACGAGACGCTGAAAGTTCACGATAGTAAATGGCTAAAAAGTAACGGTTTCTCTAGCCAGTATTTGCCGCCAGAGATGACGCTAACACCTGGACAGCGTCAACTGGCGCAAAACTGGAATCAGGGGAACGGGAAAACCGGCCCCTACGTGACCGCGATTAATTTGATTCAGTACAACAGCCAGTTTATTGGCCAGGACATAAACCAGGCGCTGCCTGGCGATATGATTTTTTTCGATCAGGGCGATGCCCAGCACTTAATGGTCTGGATGGGGCGTTACGTCATCTACCACACCGGAAGCGCCACGAAAACTGACAACGGAATGCGCGCAGTCAGTCTGCAACAACTTATGACATGGAAGGACACCCGATGGATACCCAACGATTCCAATCCCAATTTCATTGGCATTTATCGTTTAAATTTTCTGGCGCGATAGCAGCGTGCTTGTCCCTGTCTCTTGTGGGAACAGGGCTTGCTAATGCTGATGATTCGCTTCCTTCCAGTAACTATGCGCCGCCCGCCGGGGGAACATTCTTTTTGCTTGCTGACAGCAGTTTTAGCAGCAGTGAAGAGGCGAAAGTGCGACTGGAAGCGCCGGGGCGTGATTATCGGCGCTATCAGATGGAAGAGTACGGCGGCGTGGACGTTCGCCTGTATCGTATTCCTGACCCGATGGCATTTTTGCGCCAGCAGAAAAACCTGCATCGCATTGTGGTGCAACCGCAATATCTGGGCGACGGGCTGAACAATACGCTGACCTGGCTGTGGGATAACTGGTACGGCAAATCTCGCCGCGTAATGCAGCGTACTTTCTCTTCTCAGTCACGGCAGAATGTGACTCAGGCATTACCCGAATTACATCTCGGCAATGCCATTATTAAACCTTCCCGTTATGTACAGAACAACCAGTTTTCCCCGCTGAAAAAATATCCCTTGGTGGAACAGTTCCGTTATCCACTATGGCAGGCTAAACCGGTCGAGCCGCAGCAAGGGGTAAAACTGGAAGGCGCATCCAGCAATTTCATCTCGCCGCAGCCGGGTAACATTTATATTCCTCTCGGCCAACAAGAGCCGGGACTGTACCTCGTCGAGGCGATGGTTGGTGGGTATCGGGCGACGACGGTGGTGTTTGTTTCCGATACCGTGGCGCTTAGCAAAGTGTCAGGCAACGAGCTTCTGGTGTGGACCGCGGGTAAAAAACAGGGTGAAGCGAAGCCCGGCTCAGAGATCTTGTGGACTGACGGTCTTGGCGTGATGACCCGCGGTGTGACCGATGACAGCGGTACCTTGCAGTTACAACATATATCGCCAGAACGCTCATACATTCTGGGTAAGGATGCTGAAGGCGGCGTTTTTGTCTCCGAGAACTTCTTCTACGAAAGTGAAATCTACAACACCCGCTTGTATATCTTTACCGATCGCCCGCTATATCGCGCAGGCGATCGTGTCGATGTTAAAGTGATGGGCCGCGAATTCCACGATCCGTTGCATTCATCCCCCATCGTCAGCGCCCCGGCGAAGCTTTCGGTGCTGGACGCTAACGGCAGTCTGTTGCAAACCGTCGATGTCACGCTGGATGCGCGCAATGGCGGGCAGGGAAGTTTCCGCCTGCCAGAAAATGCCGTTGCCGGAGGTTATGAGTTACGTCTTGCTTACCGCAATCAGGTCTATAGCAGCAGTTTTCGCGTGGCAAACTACATCAAGCCACATTTCGAGATTGGTTTAGCTCTCGACAAAAAAGAGTTCAAAACTGGCGAAGCGGTCAGCGGCAAACTGCAACTGCTCTACCCGGATGGCGAGCCGGTAAAAAATGCCCGCGTGCAGTTAAGTTTGCGCGCTCAGCAATTATCAATGGTCGGTAACGATTTGCGTTATGCCGGACGTTTCCCCGTGTCGCTGGAAGGCAGCGAAACGGTGTCCGACGCCAGCGGTCATGTGGCGTTAAATCTCCCCGCCGCCGATAAACCGAGCCGTTATTTGTTAACCGTCTCCGCCAGTGACGGCGCGGCGTATCGTGTCACCACCACCAAAGAGATCCTCATTGAACGCGGTCTGGCGCATTACTCATTAAGTACTGCCGCACAATACAGTAATAGCGGCGAGTCGGTTGTGTTCCGTTATGCCGCGCTGGAATCTTCAAAACAGGTTCCTGTTACGTATGAATGGTTGCGTCTCGAAGACCGCACGAGCCATAGCGGAGAGCTACCGTCAGGCGGCAAATCCTTTACCGTCAATTTCGCTAAACCTGGCAACTACAATCTGACATTACGCGATAAAGACGGCTTAATTCTCGCTGGGTTAAGTCATGCCGTCAGCGGTAAGGGCAGCACGGCGCATACTGGTACGGTAGATATCGTGGCGGATAAAACGCTGTACCAGCCAGGCGAAACTGCGAAGATGCTGATTACCTTTCCGGAGCCAATTGATGAAGCATTATTGACGCTGGAACGCGATCGCGTGGAACAGCAGTCGCTGCTTTCGCATCCGGCAAACTGGCTGACGTTACAACGTTTAAACGATACCCAGTATGAAGCCCGGGTTCCAGTGAGCAATTCCTTTGCGCCTAACATCACTTTTTCGGTGCTGTATACCCGTAATGGTCAGTACAGTTTTCAGAACGCCGGGATCAAAGTTGCCGTTCCTCAGCTTGATATCCGGGTGAAAACGGACAAAACCCATTACCAGCCTGGTGAACTGGTCAATGTCGAATTAACCTCGTCGCTGAAAGGTAAACCTGTTTCTGCGCAGCTAACGGTAGGCGTGGTCGATGAAATGATCTACGCGCTGCAACCAGAAATCGCGCCGAATATCGGCAAATTTTTCTATCCGCTGGGGCGTAACAATGTGCGTACCAGCTCCAGTCTGTCGTTTATCAGCTACGACCAGGCGCTCTCCAGCGAGCCGGTTGCGCCTGGCGCAACTAACCGCAGCGAGCGGCGAGTAAAAATGCTTGAACGTCCACGGCGTGAAGAGGTGGATACCGCGGCATGGATGCCGTCACTCACAACCGATAAACAAGGCAAAGCGTATTTCACGTTCCTGATGCCTGATTCGTTAACCCGCTGGCGTATCACCGCGCGTGGGATGAACGGCGACGGGCTGGTCGGGCAGGGGCGTGCTTATCTGCGTTCGGAAAAAAATCTCTACATGAAGTGGAGTATGCCAACGGTGTATCGCGTGGGCGACAAACCGGCGGCAGGACTGTTTATCTTCAGTCAGCAGGATAACGAACCGGTGGCGCTGGTGACTAAATTTGCAGGCGCTGAGATGCGCCAGACGCTGACGCTGCACAAAGGGGCGAATTATATTTCGCTGGCGCAGAACATTCAGCAATCTGGCTTGTTAAGCGCAGAACTGCAACAAAATGGGCAAGTGCAGGACAGCATTAGCACAAAACTGTCTTTTGTGGATAACAGCTGGCCCGTTGAACAGCAGAAAAATGTCATGCTCGGCGGTGGCGAGAACGCGCTGATGTTGCCCGAGCAGGCTAGCAATATCCGGCTACAAAGTAGCGAAACGCCGCAGGAGATTTTCCGCAACAATCTTGATGCGTTAGTCGATGGACCATGGGGTGGCGTGATCAACACCGGTAGCCGTCTGATCCCGCTCAGTCTCGCCTGGCGTTCGCTTGCCGATCATCAAAGTGCCGCCGCTAACGACATTCGTCAGATGATTCAGGATAACCGTCTGCGGCTGATGCAACTGGCGGGGCCCGGAGCGCGCTTTACCTGGTGGGGTGAAGATGGCAATGGTGACGCCTTCCTTACGGCATGGGCATGGTACGCCGACTGGCAGGCCAGCCAGGCGCTCGGCGTAACGCAACAACCGGAATACTGGCAGCATATGCTCGACAGTTATGCCGAGCAGGCGGATAACATGCCGTTATTGCATCGGGCGCTGGTGCTGGCGTGGGCACAGGAGATGAATCTGCCGTGCAAAACGTTGTTGAAAGGGTTGGATGAAGCTATCGCCCGGCGCGGAACTAAAGATGAAGATTTCTCTGAGGAAGACATCCGCGATATCAATGACAGCCTGATCCTCGATACACCGGAATCTCCACTGGGAGATGCGGTGGCAAACGTCTTAACCATGACGTTGCTGAAAAAAGCGCAGTTGAAGTCCACGGTGATGCCACAGGTTCAGCAATATGCGTGGGATAAAGCGGCAAACAGCAATCAGCCGCTGGCGCACACGGTTGTGCTGCTCAATAGCGGTGGTGACGCTACCCAGACGGCCGCTATTTTAAGTGGTTTGACCGCTGAGCAATCCACTATTGAGCGCGCGCTGGCCATGAACTGGCTGGCGAAATATATGGCGACAATGCCTCCAGTTGTTTTGCCTGCGCCTGCGGGCGCATGGGCTAAACATAAGTTAACTGGAGGGGGCGAAGACTGGCGTTGGGTTGGTCAGGGTGTGCCGGACATGCTCTCTTTTGGTGACGAATTATCGCCGCAAAATGTGCAGGTCCGCTGGCGTGAACCGGCAAAAACGGCTCAACAAAGTAACATTCCGGTGACCGTTGAACGCCAGTTGTATCGGCTTATCCCCGGTGAAGAAGAGATGAGCTTTACTCTGCAGCCGGTGACCAGCAATGAGATTGACAGCGATGCGCTGTATCTCGATGAAATTACGCTTACCAGCGAGCAGGATGCAGTTCTGCGCTATGGTCAGGTGGAAGTACCGCTCCCGCCGGGAGCCGACGTTGAGCGCACAACATGGGGCATTTCAGTCAATAAACCCAACGCCGCGAAACAGCAGGGGCAATTGCTGGAAAAAGCGCGTAATGAAATGGGCGAACTGGCCTATATGGTGCCGGTGAAAGAACTGACGGGAACGGTCACTTTCCGCCATTTGCTGCGCTTCTCGCAAAAAGGGCAATTCGTTCTGCCTCCTGCTCGTTATGTGCGTTCCTATGCACCTGCGCAGCAAAGTGTTGCGGCAGGGAGTGAATGGACCGGGATGCAGGTGAAATAAGTGAACTGGCGCAGAATCGTCTGGCTATTGGCGTTGGTTACTCTGCCAACGCTTGCGGAGGAGACGCCGTTACAACTGGTGCTGCGCGGTGCGCAGCACGATCAACTGTATCAGCTGTCGTCATCAGGCGTGACCAAAGTCTCAGCATTACCTGACTCGCTCACCACGCCGTTAGGGAGTTTGTGGAAACTGTATGTTTACGCCTGGCTGGAGGATACCCATCAACCGGAGCAGCCCTACCAGTGTCGCGGAAACTCCCCGGAAGAGGTTTATTGTTGTCAGGCTGGGGAGAGCATAACGCGCGATACCGCGCTGGTACGTTCCTGTGGGTTCTATTTTGCGCCGCAGCGGTTGCATATTGGCGCAGATGTGTGGGGGCAATACTGGCAACAGCGTCAGGCACCTGCGTGGTTAGCGTCTCTTACAACGCTGAAGCCAGAAACCTCGGTAACGGTTAAATCGCTGCTCGATTCATTAGCGACGTTACCTGCGCAAAACAAAGCTCAGGAAGTCTTACTGGATGTGGTGCTGGACGAGGCGAAAATCGGTGTCGCATCCATGCTCGGTAGTCGGGTACGGGTGAAAACCTGGAGCTGGTTTGCCGATGATAAACAGGAAATCCGCCAGGGTGGTTTTGCTGGCTGGTTAACCGATGGTACACCGCTGTGGGTTACTGGCAGTGGCACCAGCAAAACGGTACTAACCCGTTATGCGACGGTGCTTAATCGGGTTTTGCCAGTGCCGACGCAGGTTGCCAGTGGGCAATGTGTAGAGGTGGAGCTGTTTGCCCGCTATCCGCTGAAGAAAATCACAGCGGAAAAGAGTACGACGGCAGTAAAACCCGGCGTACTTAATGGGCGCTATCGTGTGACGTTTACTAATGGTAACCACATTACGTTTGTCAGCCACGGTGAGACGACCTTACTGAGCGAAAAGGGCAAACTGAAATTGCAGTCGCATCTCGATCGTGAAGAGTACGTTGCCAGAGTTCTGGATCGCGAGGCGAAAAGTACGCCCCCTGAGGCAGCGAAAGCCATGACCGTGGCGATTCGCACTTTTTTACAGCAAAACGCCAATCGGGAAGGCGATTGCCTGACCATCCCCGACAGCAGCGCCACGCAGCGTGTTTCTGCTTCGCCAGCGACCACGGGGGCGCGAACGATGACCGCCTGGACGCAGGATCTCATCTATGCAGGCGATCCGGTTCATTATCATGGCAGTCGCGCTACCGAAGGGACACTTTCCTGGCGGCAAGCCACGGCCCAGGCGGGGCAGGGGGAGCGTTACGACCAGATACTCGCGTTTGCTTATCCCGACAACAGCCTTAGCCGCTGGGGAGCTCCACGCTCAACCTGCCAGTTATTACCCAAAGCGAAAGCCTGGCTGGCGAAAAAAATGCCGCAGTGGCGGCGTATATTACAAGGCGAGACGGGGTACAACGAACCAGACGTGTTTGCGGTCTGTCGTTTAGTCTCAGGTTTCCCCTATACCGATCGGCAGCAGAAACGGCTGTTTATTCGTAACTTCTTTACGCTTCAGGATCGGCTGGATTTAACCCATGAGTATCTGCACCTGGCCTTTGATGGTTATCCCACCGGGCTTGATGAGAACTATATCGAAACGCTGACCCGACAATTATTAATGGACTAATGCTATGCGAAAGATTTTTCTTCCGTTGTTACTGGTGGCACTTTCGCCTGTCGTTCACAGTGAAGGTGTGCAGGAAGTCGAGATTGACGCACCGCTCTCTGGCTGGCATCCGGTAGAGGGCGAAGATGCCAGTTTTTCACAATCGATCAATTACCCGGCGTCGTCCGTCAACATGGCAGATGATCAAAATATCTCAGCGCAGATCCGCGGCAAAATAAAGAATTATGCTGCGGCGGGTAAAGTTCAGCAGGGCCGGCTGGTGGTCAACGGTGCCAGTATGCCGCAGAGAATTGAATCCGATGGTTCATTTGCACGCCCTTATATTTTCACTGAAGGCAGCAACAGCGTGCAGGTCATCAGCCCGGATGGGCAAAGCCGGCAAAAAATGCAGTTTTACTCAACGCCGGGTACAGGAACGATTCGTGCACGTTTACGGCTGGTTCTCTCGTGGGATACGGACAATACCGATCTCGATCTCCATGTTGTCACGCCCGATGGCGAACACGCCTGGTACGGTAACACCGTGCTGAAAAACAGTGGTGCACTGGATATGGATGTCACGACGGGGTACGGACCCGAGATTTTCGCCATGCCAGCACCAGTTCACGGGCGCTATCAGGTGTATATCAACTACTATGGTGGGCGCAGCGAAACGGAATTGACGACCGCCCAACTGACGCTGATCACCGATGAAGGATCGGTCAATGAGAAACAGGAAACATTTATTGTACCGATGCGTAATGCTGGCGAGCTGACGCTGGTGAAAAGTTTTGACTGGTGATCCATCCCTTCACACAACCTGGCTCTCTCTTTTTTCAGATAAGACTGCTGGGCGATCTGCCGACGCCAGGATATAACCATTAACAAGCGTCGGCAGATTGGTCATTTCTTATTTTTCGTACTGAGAACTGTCCATCTACTCCGGCTTTCTTGGTTAAGGCAATGGTTTCTAAGCGATACGCATTATTGCAATGGTGACAGAACATTGCGGTAACACGCTTTTACCGCTACCTTAACCACACTCCATCGGTCACCTGAGGCGGAGCTTCGCCCCTTTGAAATACCTTGCTTCTTTTCGTACAACCCTGAAAGCCTCGCGCTACATGTTCAGAGCATTGGCGTTAGTGCTCTGGCTGTTGATTGCTTTTTCATCCGTTTTTTACATCGTTAATGCGTTACATCAGCGAGAATCGGAAATTCGTCAGGAATTTAATCTGAGTTCCGATCAGGCTCAGCGCTTTATTCAACGCACCTCTGATGTGATGAAAGAGCTGAAGTACATCGCCGAAAATCGCTTATCGGCAGAAAACGGTGTGCTTTCCCCGCGTGGACGAGAAACGCAGGCGGATGTGCCTGCGTTTGAACCGCTGTTTGCCGACTCCGATTGTTCCGCAATGAGTAACACCTGGCGAGGTTCTCTGGAGTCATTGGCGTGGTTTATGCGCTACTGGCGCGATAATTTTTCTGCGGCTTACGATCTCAACCGGGTATTTTTAATCGGCAGCGATAACCTCTGCATGGCCAATTTCGGTCTGCGTGATATGCCAGTGGAACGCGATACCGCGTTGAAAGCTTTGCATGAACGCATCAATAAATATCGAAATGCACCACAAGATGATAGCGGCAGTAACCTCTACTGGATCAGCGAAGGTCCGCGCCCTGGCGTCGGGTATTTTTACGCGTTGACGCCAGTTTATCTGGCGAACCGGTTGCAGGCGCTTTTGGGTGTCGAGCAGACCATCCGGATGGAGAACTTTTTCTTACCGGGTACGTTGCCGATGGGGGTTACCATTCTTGATGAAAATGGTCATACCCTGATTTCGCTTACCGGACCAGAAAGTAAAATTAAGGGCGATCCTCGCTGGATGCAGGAACGCTCCTGGTTTGGCTATACGGAAGGGTTCCGGGAGCTGGTGCTGAAGAAAAATCTGCCACCCTCATCGCTAAGCATCGTGTATTCGGTGCCGGTTGATAAGGTGCTGGAACGCATTCGCATGTTGATCCTTAACGCAATTTTGCTGAATGTGCTTGCCGGAGCTGCATTGTTTACTCTCGCGCGGATGTACGAGCGACGTATTTTCATTCCGGCGGAAAGCGACGCCCTGCGACTGGAAGAACATGAGCAGTTCAATCGCAAGATTGTCGCCTCCGCGCCAGTGGGTATCTGCATTTTGCGTACCGCTGATGGCGTCAATATTTTAAGTAACGAACTGGCGCATACCTATCTCAATATGCTTACGCATGAGGACCGCCAACGACTGACGCAAATTATCTGTGGGCAGCAGGTCAATTTTGTTGATGTCCTGACCAGCAACAATACCAATCTGCAAATCAGCTTCGTCCATTCGCGCTATCGTAATGAAAACGTGGCCATTTGTGTGCTGGTGGATGTTTCTTCGCGCGTGAAGATGGAAGAGTCGTTGCAGGAGATGGCACAAGCAGCGGAACAGGCGAGCCAGTCAAAATCGATGTTCCTTGCCACCGTCAGTCATGAGCTGCGAACGCCGCTGTATGGCATTATCGGTAACCTGGATCTGTTGCAAACCAAAGAGTTACCGAAAGGCGTCGATCGGCTGGTGACGGCAATGAACAACTCTTCCAGCCTGTTGTTGAAAATTATCAGCGATATTCTCGATTTCTCGAAGATTGAATCGGAACAGTTGAAGATCGAACCGCGTGAGTTTTCACCGCGTGAAGTGATGAACCACATCACCGCCAACTATTTACCGCTGGTGGTACGCAAGCAGTTAGGCTTGTACTGCTTTATTGAACCGGATGTGCCAGTGGCCTTAAATGGCGACCCGATGCGTTTACAGCAGGTCATCTCCAATCTGTTGAGTAACGCCATAAAATTCACCGATACCGGCTGTATAGTTTTGCATGTCCGCGCTGATGGCGATTATCTCTCTATCCGTGTTCGCGATACCGGCGTGGGGATTCCGGCGAAAGAAGTGGTGCGCTTGTTTGATCCCTTCTTCCAGGTCGGAACGGGCGTACAGCGAAACTTCCAGGGGACCGGTCTGGGTCTGGCGATTTGTGAAAAACTGATCAGCATGATGGACGGCGATATCTCGGTAGATTCAGAACCGGGAATGGGCAGCCAGTTTACCGTGCGTATTCCGTTGTACGGCGCTCAGTACCCGCAGAAAAAAGGCGTGGAAGGGTTGAGTGGTAAACGCTGCTGGCTGGCGGTCCGCAATGCGTCGCTCTGTCAGTTCCTGGAAACCAGTTTGCAGCGCAGCGGCATCGTCGTTACAACATACGAAGGGCAGGAACCGACTCCCGAAGATGTGTTAATTACTGACGAGGTAGTGAGTAAAAAATGGCAGGGTAGAGCGGTAGTGACCTTCTGTCGTCGCCATATTGGTATTCCGCTGGAGAAAGCGCCAGGGGAGTGGGTACACAGTGTGGCTGCCCCGCATGAGCTACCGGCATTGTTGGCGCGTATTTATTTGATCGAGATGGAGAGCGACGATCCTGCTAACGCTCTGCCGTCGACGGACAAAGCGGTCAGCGATAATGACGATATGATGATTCTGGTCGTGGATGATCATCCGATTAACCGACGTCTGCTGGCAGATCAGTTGGGATCGTTGGGCTATCAATGTAAAACCGCGAATGATGGTGTCGATGCGCTTAATGTACTTAGCAAGAATCATATTGATATCGTGCTTAGCGACGTCAACATGCCAAATATGGATGGTTACCGCTTGACGCAACGCATTCGTCAGTTGGGACTGACGTTGCCGGTAATCGGAGTAACTGCTAATGCGTTGGCTGAAGAGAAGCAGCGGTGTCTGGAGTCCGGTATGGACAGCTGCCTGTCGAAGCCGGTAACGCTGGATGTGATAAAACAGACGCTGACGGTATATGCCGAGAGGGTCAGGAAATCGCGGGAATCGTAGGACGGATAAGGTGTTTATGCCGCATCTGGCATTCAGTGCAAATGCCAGATGCGACGCTGACGCGTCTTATCTGGCCTACTTTAATGTAATCTGTTGAAATAATGGGAATCGTAGGCCGGATAAGGCGTTTACGCTGCATCCGGCAATCGGTGCAAATGCCAGATAAGACACTAACGCGTCTTATCTGGCCTACAGATGATTAGTCTTTATCTGCCGGACTTAAGGTCACAGAAGAGAGATAATTCAGCAGGGCGATATCGTTCTCGACACCCAGCTTCATCATCGCAGATTTCTTCTGGCTACTGATGGTTTTAATACTGCGGTTCAGCTTTTTAGCGATCTCGGTCACCAGGAAGCCTTCCGCAAACAGGCGCAGAACTTCACTCTCTTTTGGCGAGAGACGCTTGTCACCGTAACCACCAGCACTGATTTTTTCCAACAGGCGAGAAACGCTTTCCGGGGTAAATTTCTTCCCTTTCTGCAGCGCGGCGAGAGCTTTCGGCAGATCGGTCGGTGCACCTTGTTTCAGCACGATCCCTTCGATATCCAGATCCAATACCGCACTAAGAATCGCCGGGTTGTTGTTCATGGTCAGAACAATGATCGACAGGCTTGGGAAATGGCGCTTGATGTACTTGATTAAGGTAATGCCATCGCCGTACTTATCGCCAGGCATGGAGAGATCGGTAATCAACACATGCGCATCCAGTTTCGGCAGGTTGTTGATCAGTGCTGTAGAGTCTTCAAATTCGCCGACAACATTCACCCACTCAATTTGCTCAAGTGATTTGCGAATACCGAACAAGACTATCGGATGGTCATCGGCAATAATTACGTTCATATTGTTCATGTAATAGGCTACCTTGCTACAGCAAGCTCTTGACATAACTGTCAATGTCGCTGATGTATTTTTCTATTCCTGGAACATCCTTCTCACGAATCAGATGTTCCAGCGTTTCACATAACTGCTTGCCGGGTACCAGATTTAGCATGGCAAATACGCCTTTAAGACGATGAGCCGTTTGGGCTAACGCAGCAAAGTCACTGGTTGCTGCTTCAGTATACAGCCTCTTAACATCATCCGGTACTGTGTCTACAAAGAGCGCATAATAGCCGCTGGCATGGAGTTGCGCATTTTCATCTCCGCCCAGAGGCGATTCTGTCACCTCTTCCTGCGCCAGTTGCACTTCAATTAATTGTAAGACCGCTTCCTGCATAGCGTTGCTCATATTGAAGTTGACGCACAATTGACCAGGCCCAATTTCCCGTACGCCAGACTCATCATCGCTTAAAAGCAAGCCAGAGGCAGTAAGATTAGACGGATTATCCGTTAAAAAGATATCATAATCTTGACTAATTAATCTTTCATCGGGTGTGATACAGGTTGCACCCCAATTTTCTAACTGGCGAGTGACAATATTCCGAATTTCTGCCGAAGTAACATCCACCATTACGCAGACATCATCCAGTAAACGCTCTTCTTCCTCTTCAACTTCCGGGTCAGCTGCGAGCATTTTGATATGCACAGAGTAGCGTGTACCAAGCCCATCCCGCGTTTTGATGTTTAAATGACCGCCCAGTTTACGTGCCAGTTGATCGCTCAGCCAGAATGCCAGCGGGTCCGCCTTGCCATAGCGATCGTTTTGGGTCTGGTTGATAAACGGGAAGTGTAAATTATCCATTTCATGAATACTTACGCCTTCTCCCGTGTCCAGAATGCGGAACGTCAGGCGGTCTTCGGAGGACTCATCCTGATCAACCTCAAGGGTGATTTTTCCCAATTGCGTTGAGGTCACGGCATATTGCATCAGTAGCAGCAAAATACGTCGTAAGGCATCGCGATCGCCGCGGCGCATATCGTGTGCTTTCAGATGATTGTTAATCAGCAGTTGCAGACCTTTACGCTTGATGGCAGGCAACACTGAAGGCACAACTTCATCAATTAAATCCTGCACGGAGAACAGCACCGTCTCACTTTTCCAGCTATCGTCCGCAAGCATGTTCGCTAACTGTATTTCATCGACCAGCCGCACCAGCACATCTGCCTGATTCGCCAGTTGTTTGCTTTCCGGGGCATTGAGTTTAGCCGCGCTCTCCGCCAGGGACTGTGCGGGTTCTTTCAGCGCATCGCCAATGTTTTTCATAAAGGTCATCCGCCCCTGCTGGTTTTTCTCATACAGACGCTGCGCCTGCTTGAGTTTCTTGTTTACCAGCACTTCGCGATCCTGATCGCGAATAATGAAAATTTGTGTGCGCGGCGCGACCTGGCTGCGGAACATGCGGATCTCATACAGCTCGTTATTGATCGTCGCCTGAATAATCCCCTGATGCTGTTCCGCCATGGTGGTGATGTTTTGCAGATTCAAATGCGGCAGCAAATGATCGGCAATTTTGTTACTTATGACAGTGCGGTTCGATTCCTGATCGTGAACCAGCAGGCCGAGCGGCAGCAGTGAGACTATCTCTTCATTGATTGCCCGTAAAATGCGCAATTCGTTATTGACCGCCGTGTTGGGTAGACTTTCTGTACTGCGACTGGAGAAATGGCGGAATGTGGTATAGCCAAATAACGCCAGCGCCAGCAAACCGATGTTCAGCAGCAGTGGCAGCAGAATGTTTTGCAACGTATCCAGCAATAAGGTGCCATAAGGAACCTGCCAGACCAGTCGCATATCGGTAGAGTTGAGTGCCGAGGAGATTTCAATCTTCGTACTGTTAAAGTGGATACTGACGCTATCCGTCCCTTCTTTCTCATTATCATTGTCTCCCGTTGCCGTCGCGTCTGGCTCAAGGCGGAAACTGTCCAGCGGCATACCCGGAGGGATCAAATCATTAATCGGCAGATCAAAAGCCACGACCGTTGCCAGATGTCCCGGCTGGTTGAACGTGGTACGCAAGGTAAAGTAATGACCGTTCTGCCAGGCCAGGCGGCGCATGTTAGAAAAACTTTCGCGTTCATCGAGGGCGTTGGCCTGTTGCAACATCTCTGCACGACGTGAATCAACAATGTCACTGACGGTCGATTCTTTAAATCCGGAGGTGAGATCTTTGAGGGGCAGGGTTGAGATCAGTACCAGACTGTTATCCTGACCATTCAGGTAATACATCGACCACGGTACATTTTCTGCACCCCACAATGTATCCAGATAAGTGGACATCCGCTGAGTCATCTCAAGCGTTGAGTTGTCGTGAGAGCCAAAGATTAACGCTTCCGTTTTGCGGCGTGGTTTCTCCAGATAGTAGACATCCTGTTTCAGGCGCGTCTCTTGTAAACCTTCGCCGGAGGAGGGGGAGGTCGTCGCGGCAATGTTGTCGTAGATCTGCCAGGTCACGTAACGCCAGGTATCGACGCGCTTTTGGATTGCGTGGGTAATGTCGACAATCTGGTAACTTTTATCTTTCAGCCAGGCGTTAACGGCGCTTTGTACCATTACCCCCATCGTCACCAGTAACACAATGATCAACAGTAAAAAGAAGCGGGTAATGCTCCCCGGTAGGAGTGAAAAGCGGGTCGTGGCCGTTGTCTCTTTCTGACGCATTCGTGTTTATGACCTGTTAAAACTTCGCGAAGTGATAGGGCAGTATAAAGGGTACAGTGTGAAATTCCAGACTCTTACCTGATTGATGATTCTCTATTCTCCCGTGATATTTATCATCCTGCATTGGGGGAAATAGATGTACAAGCGCCATTTTGCTGTACAAATAACCTACAAAAAGCCCAACGAAATTAATTGCAAATAAACGAAGATTGCTGGAAATTATGCTGATGTTAATTATTTGTGAAATAGTTAACAAGAGTTATAGTTTTTCTGTGGTAGCACAGAATAATGAAAGTGTGTAAAGAAGGGTAAAAAAAACCGGATGCGAGGCATCCGGTTGAAATAGGGGTAAACAGACATTCAGAAATGAATGACGGTAATAAATAAAGTTAATGATGATAGCGCGAGATATTCTAGTTGCGAGTGAAGGTTTTGTTTTGACATTCAGTGCTGTCAAATACTTAAGAATAAGTTATTGATTTTAACCTTGAATTATTATTGCTTGATGTTAGGTGCTTATTTCGCCATTCCGCAATAATCTTAAAAAGTTCCCTTGCATTTACATTTTGAAACATCTATAGCGATAAATGAAACATCTTAAAAGTTTTAGTATCATATTCGTGTTGGATTATTCTGCATTTTTGGGGAGAATGGACTTGCCGACTGATTAATGAGGGTTAATCAGTATGCAGTGGCATAAAAAAGCAAATAAAGGCATATAACAGAGGGTTAATAACATGAAAGTTAAAGTACTGTCCCTCCTGGTCCCAGCTCTGCTGGTAGCAGGCGCAGCAAACGCTGCTGAAGTTTACAACAAAGACGGCAACAAATTAGATCTGTACGGTAAAGTAGACGGCCTGCACTATTTCTCTGACAACAAGTCAGAAGACGGCGACCAGACCTATGTACGTCTTGGTTTCAAAGGCGAAACTCAGGTTACTGACCAGCTGACCGGTTACGGCCAGTGGGAATATCAGATCCAGGGCAATACCTCTGAAGACAACAAAGAAAACTCCTGGACCCGTGTGGCATTCGCAGGTCTGAAATTCCAGGATGTTGGTTCTTTCGACTACGGTCGTAACTACGGCGTTGTTTACGACGTAACTTCCTGGACCGACGTACTGCCAGAATTCGGTGGCGGCACTTACGGCTCTGACAACTTCATGCAGCAGCGTGGTAATGGCTACGCAACCTACCGTAACACCGACTTCTTCGGTCTGGTTGACGGTCTGAACTTTGCTGTTCAGTACCAGGGCAAAAATGGTAGCGTAAGCGGCGAAGGCATGACCAACAATGGTCGTGGTGCTCTGCGTCAGAATGGCGACGGTGTCGGCGGATCTATCACTTATGATTACGAAGGCTTCGGTATCGGTGCTGCAGTTTCCAGCTCCAAACGTACTGATG
>NZ_CAOLGM010000089.1:0-5816 GCF_948475835.1 uncultured Escherichia sp.
ATCTTCGCGGGCGCATTCTGCAGGTGCCGTCGAACTATAACCCGCAGACGCGGCAATACAGCGGTATCTGGGACGGAACGTTAAAACCGGCATACAGCAACAACATGGCCTGGTGTCTGTGGGATATGCTGACCCATCCGCGCTACGGCATGGGGAAACGTCTTGGTGCGGCGGATGTGGATAAATGGGCGCTGTATGTCATCGGCCAGAATTGCGACCAGTCGGTGCCGGACGGCTTTGGCGGCACGGAGCCGCGCATCACCTGTAACGCTTACCTGACCACACAGCGCAAGGCGTGGGATGTGCTCAGTGATTTCTGCTCGGCGATGCGCTGTATGCCGGTATGGAACGGGCAGACGCTGACGTTCGTGCAGGACCGACAGTCGGATAAGGTGTGGACCTATAACCGCAGTAATGTGGTGATGCCGGATGATGGCGCGCCGTTCCGCTACAGCTTCAGCGCCCTGAAGGACCGCCATAATGCCGTTGAGGTGAACTGGATTGACCCGAACAACGGCTGGGAGACGGCGACAGAGCTTGTTGAAGATACGCAGGCCATTGCCCGTTACGGTCGTAATGTCACGAAGATGGATGCCTTTGGCTGTACCAGTCGGGGGCAGGCACACCGAGCCGGGCTGTGGCTGATTAAAACGGAACTGCTGGAAACGCAGACCGTGGATTTCAGCGTGGGCGCAGAAGGGCTTCGCCATGTGCCGGGCGATGTTATTGAAATCTGCGATGATGACTATGCCGGTATCAGCATCGGTGGTCGCGTGCTGGCGGTGAACAGCCAGACCCGGACGCTGACGCTCGACCGTGAAATCACGCTGCCATCCTCCGGCACCACGCTGATAAGCCTGGTTGACGGTGAGGGTAATCCGGTCAGCGTGGAGGTCCAGTCCGTCACCGACGGCGTGAAGGTGAAAGTGAGCCGTGTTCCTGACGGCGTTGCTGAATACAGCGTGTGGGGGCTGAAGTTGCCGACGTTGCGCCAGCGCCTGTTCCGCTGCGTGAGTATCCGTGAGAACGACGACGGCACGTATGCCATCACTGCCGTGCAGCATGTACCGGAGAAAGAGGCCATCGTGGATAACGGGGCGCACTTTGACGGCGACCAGAGCGGCACGGTGAATGGTGTCACGCCGCCAGCGGTGCAGCACCTGACTGCCGAAGTCACCGCAGACAGCGGGGAATATCAGGTGCTGGCGCGCTGGGACACACCGAAGGTGGTGAAGGGCGTGAGCTTCCTGCTCCGTCTGACCGTAACAGCGGACGACGGCAGTGAGCGGCTGGTCAGCACGGCCCGGACGACGGAAACCACATACCGCTTCACACAACTGGCGTTGGGGAACTACAGGCTGACAGTCCGGGCGGTAAATGCGTGGGGACAGCAGGGCGATCCGGCATCGGTATCGTTCCGGATTGCCGCACCGGCAGCGCCGTCTCGGATTGAGCTGACACCGGGCTATTTTCAGATAACCGCCACGCCGCATCTTGCGGTTTATGACCCGACGGTACAGTTTGAGTTCTGGTTCTCGGAAAAACGGATTGCGGATATCAGGCAGGTTGAAACCAGCGCGCGTTATCTTGGTACGGCACTGTACTGGATAGCCGCCAGTATCAATATCAAACCGGGCCATGATTATTATTTTTACGTTCGCAGTGTGAACACCGTTGGCAAATCGGCATTCGTGGAGGCTGTTGGTCGGGCGAGCGATGATGCGGAAGGTTACCTGGATTTTTTCAAAGGCCAGATAACCGAATCCCATCTTGGCAAGGAGCTGCTGGAAAAAGTCGAGCTGACGGAGGATAACGCCAGCAAACTGGAGGAGTTTTCGAAAGAGTGGAAGGACGCCAGTGATAAGTGGAATGCCATGTGGGGCGTCAAAATTGAGCAGACCAGAGACGGCAAACATTATGTCGCGGGTATTGGCCTCAGCATGGAGGACACGGAGGAAGGCAAACTGAGCCAGTTCCTGGTTGCCGCTAACCGTATCGCGTTTATTGATCCGTCTAATGGCAACACAAGACCAATGTTTGTTGGTCAGGGCGATCAGATATTCATGAACGACGTGTTCCTGAAACGCCTGACGGCTCCGACCATTACCAGCGGCGGTAATCCTCCGGCATTTTCCCTGACACCGGATGGGCGGCTGACGGCGAAAAATGCCGATATCAGCGGTAACGTGAATGCGAACTCCGGGACGCTCAACAACGTCACGATTAACGAGAACTGTCGGGTTCTGGGAAAACTGTCCGCGAACCAGATTGAAGGCGATCTCGTTAAAACAGTGGGCAAAGCTTTCCCCCGGGACTCCCGTGCACCGGAACGGTGGCCATCAGGGACCATTACCGTCAGGGTTTATGACGATCAGCCGTTTGACCGGCAGATTGTTATTCCTGCGGTGGCATTCAGCGGCGCTAAACATGAGAGAGAGCATACTGATATTTACTCCTCATGCCGTCTGATAGTGCGGAAAAACGGTGCTGAAATTTATAACCGTACCGCGCTGGATAATACGCTGATTTACAGTGGCGTTATTGATATGCCTGCCGGTCACGGTCACATGACGCTGGAGTTTTCGGTGTCAGCATGGCTGGTAAATGACTGGTATCCCACAGCAAGTATCAGCGATTTGCTGGTTGTAGTGATGAAGAAAGCCACCGCAGGCATCAGTATCAGCTGAATTTTATAACCCATATACGGGCGCCAGAAATGGCGCCTTTTTTATTGCAGAAAAGCGAGAGGTAATTATGCGTAAAGTTTGTGCAGCCATTTTGTCCGCAGCCATCTGTCTGTCCGTATCCGGTGCGCCTGCATGGGCATCTGAACATCAGTCCACGCTGAGCGCGGGCTATCTTCATGCCTCGACGAACGTTCTCGGCAGCGATGATCTTAACGGGATTAACGTGAAATACCGTTATGAGTTTACGGACACACTGGGGCTGGTGACGTCATTCAGCTATGCAGGAGACAAGAATCGCCAGCTTACCCGTTACAGCGATACCCGCTGGCATGAAGATTCCGTGCGTAACCGCTGGTTCAGCGTGATGGCGGGGCCGTCTGTGCGCGTGAATGAATGGTTCAGCGCGTATGCGATGGCGGGTATGGCTTACAGCCGTGTGTCGACTTTCTCCGGGGATTATCTCCGCGTAACTGACAACAAGGGGAAAACGCACGACGTGCTGACCGGAAGTGATGACGGTCGCCACAGCAACACGTCTCTGGCGTGGGGAGCTGGCGTGCAGTTTAACCCGACCGAATCCGTGGCCATTGATATTGCTTATGAAGGCTCCGGCAGTGGCGACTGGCGCACTGACGGTTTCATCGTGGGTGTCGGTTATAAGTTCTGATTAGCCAGGTAACACAGTGTTATGACAGCCCGCCGGTTCAGGCGGGCTTTTTTGTGGGGTGAATATGGCAGTAAAGATTTCAGGTGTACTGAAAGACGGCACAGGAAAACCGGTACAGAACTGCACAATCCAGCTGAAAGCAAAACGTAACAGCACCACGGTGGTGGTGAACACGCTGGCCTCAGAAAATCCGGATGAAGCCGGGCGTTACAGCATGGACGTTGAGTACGGTCAGTACAGCGTTATTCTGTTGGTGGAAGGATTCCCGCCGTCACATGCCGGGACCATCACCGTGTATGAAGATTCCCGACCCGGTACGCTGAATGATTTTCTCGGTGCCATGACGGAGGATGATGCCCGTCCGGAGGCACTGCGCCGTTTTGAGCTGATGGTGGAAGAGGTGGCGCGTAACGCGTCCGCGGTGGCACAGAACACGGCAGCCGCGAAGAAGTCAGCCAGCGATGCCGGCACATCAGCCCGTGAGGCGGCAACCCATGCGACTGATGCTGCAGGCTCAGCACGTGCAGCCAGCACATCAGCCGGGCAGGCCGCGACGTC
The DNA here is from genome assembly GCF_948475835.1 of uncultured Escherichia sp. NCBI lineage: Bacteria > Pseudomonadati > Pseudomonadota > Gammaproteobacteria > Enterobacterales > Enterobacteriaceae > Escherichia > uncultured Escherichia sp. The sequence goes on from NZ_CAOLGM010000089.1 coordinate 3,913, forward strand.
GGCTCAGTCAGCGTCTTCCAGCGCAGGAACGGCATCAACAAAGGCTACTGAAGCATCAAAAAGTGCTGCCGCTGCAGAGTCCTCAAAAAGCGCGGCGGCTACCAGTGCCGGTGCGGCGAAAACGTCAGAAACGAATGCCGCAGCGTCACAACAATCAGCAGCCACTTCTGCATCCACCGCGACCACGAAAGCGTCAGAAGCTGCCACCTCAGCCCGGGATGCGGCGGCCTCAAAAGAGGCAGCGAAATCATCAGAAACGAACGCATCATCAAGCGCCAGTAGTGCCGCTTCCTCGGCAACGGCGGCAGGCAATTCCGCGAAGGCGGCAAAGACGTCTGAGACAAACGCCAGGTCTTCTGAAACGGCAGCGGGACAGAGCGCCTCGGCTGCGGCAGGCTCAAAAACAGCGGCTGCGTCGTCTGCCAGTGCCGCGTCAACAAGTGCCGGGCAGGCCTCAGCCAGTGCCACCGCCGCCGGAAAATCGGCAGAAAGTGCCGCATCGTCTGCTTCAACAGCCACAACGAAGGCTGGCGAAGCCACTGAACAGGCCAACGCAGCAGCGAGGTCAGCTTCCGCAGCGAAGACATCCGAAACGAACGCGAAAGCGTCGGAAACCAGCGCAGAATCCTCAAAAACGGCTGCCGCATCGTCCGCCAGTTCGGCGGCGTCATCGGCCTCATCGGCGTCTGCTTCAAAAGATGAGGCGACCAGACAGGCATCAGCAGCGAAAGGCAGCGCCACGACGGCATCCACGAAGGCAACAGAGGCTGCTGGCAGTGCGACGGCGGCAGCACAGAGCAAGAATACGGCAGAATCCGCAGCAACGCGCGCCGAGACAGCAGCTAAACGGGCAGAGGATATTGCATCCGCCGTGGCGCTTGAGGATGCAAGTACGACGAAAAAGGGGATAGTACAGCTCAGCAGTGCGACCAACAGTTCGTCTGAAACGCTGGCGGCAACGCCAAAGGCAGTAAAATCAGCCTATGACAATGCAGAGAAACGTCTGCAGAAAGACCAGAACGGCGCTGATATACCCGATAAGGGACGCTTCCTGAACAACATTAACGCGGTCAGTAAAACAGACTTTGCTGATAAGCGTGGTATGCGTTATGTGCGGGTTAACGCTCCTGCAGGTGCAATATCTGGAAAATATTACCCTGTTGTTGTTATGCGTTCTGCTGGCTCAGTAAGCGAACTGGCATCAAGGGTCATTATCACCACGGCAACGCGAACCGCAGGCGATCCGATGAATAACTGCGAGTTTAACGGATTTGTTATGCCTGGTGGCTGGACTGACAGGGGGCGTTATGCTTATGGAATGTTCTGGCAATATCAAAACAATGAACGAGCCATCCACTCAATAATGATGAGTAATAAGGGCGATGATTTGCGCTCTGTGTTCTATGTTGATGGCGCTGCTTTCCCTGTTTTTGCGTTTATCGAAGATGGCCTGTCAATATCCGCACCTGGTGCTGATCTCGTTGTTAATGATACGACCTATAAGTTTGGGGCAACAAATCCGGCGACTGAATGTATCGCGGCGGACGTTATCCTTGATTTTAAGAGTGGGCGTGGTTTTTATGAGTCTCATTCGTTAATCGTTAACGATAACTTGTCGTGCAAAAAACTTTTTGCCACAGACGAAATTGTAGCGCGTGGTGGTAATCAGATTCGAATGATAGGTGGGGAGTATGGGGCATTATGGCGTAATGATGGCGCTAAAACTTACCTGCTGCTTACCAATCAAGGTGATGTTTATGGTGGCTGGAATACATTAAGACCGTTTGCTATTGATAACGCAACCGGCGAACTGGTTATTGGAACCAAACTGTCCGCAAGTCTGAACGGTAATGCATTAACAGCAACAAAGCTGCAAACGCCAAGACTGGTTTCTGGTGTTGAGT
>NZ_CAOLGM010000089.1:5826-19600 GCF_948475835.1 uncultured Escherichia sp.
ATGGTTCCAAAGATATTACTTTAACCGCCGCGCATGTGGCTGCTTTTGCCAGAAGGGCAACGGATACATATGCCGATGCGGATGGTGGCGTTCCCTGGAATGCCGAATCAGGCGCTTACAATGTCACCCGCTCTGGCGACAGCTATATTCTGGTTAACTTCTATACCGGAGTCGGAAGTTGCCGGACCCTGCAGATGAAGGCGCATTACAGAAATGGTGGTCTGTTCTACCGTTCTTCAAGAGATGGCTATGGTTTTGAGGAAGACTGGGCAGAAGTTTATACCTCGAAAAATCTTCCACCAGAAAGCTACCCAGTCGGCGCACCAATCCCGTGGCCATCAGATACCGTTCCGTCTGGTTATGCCCTGATGCAGGGGCAGACTTTTGACAAATCTGCCTACCCGAAACTTGCTGCCGCTTATCCGTCAGGCGTGATCCCTGATTTGCGTGGCTGGACGATTAAGGGCAAGCCCGCCAGTGGTCGTGCCGTATTGTCTCAGGAACAGGATGGCATTAAATCGCATACCCACAGCGCCAGCGCATCCAGTACGGATTTGGGGACGAAAACCACATCGTCGTTTGATTACGGCACTAAATCCACGAATAACACTGGTGCGCATACCCATAGTTTAAGTGGCAGCACGAATGCAGCTGGTAATCACAGCCATAGAGATGGCCGTCGATTTAACCCCAGTGTTTTTAAAGATACTTATCAATATGGTTATACAAGCTCAGGTCAAAATACCTGGGGTGTACAAGGCTCAGTAGGTATGTCTACGGGGTGGTTAGCGAATACCAGTACAGATGGTAATCATAGCCATTCACTGTCCGGCACAGCAGCATCTGCAGGTGCACACGCGCATACTGTCGGTATTGGTGCTCATACGCACTCCGTTGCGATTGGTTCACATGGACACACCATCACCGTTAACGCTGCTGGTAACGCGGAAAACACCGTCAAAAACATCGCATTTAACTATATTGTGAGGCTTGCATAATGGCATTCAGAATGAGTGAACAACCACGGACCATAAAAATTTATAATCTGCTGGCCGGAACTAATGAATTTATTGGTGAAGGTGACGCATATATTCCGCCTCATACAGGTCTGCCAGCAAACAGTACCGATATTGCACCACCAGATATTCCTGCTGGCTTTGTGGCTGTTTTCAACAGTGATAAGGCATCGTGGCATCTCGATGAAGACCATCGGGGTAAAACGGTTTATGACGTAGCGTCAGGGGACGCGTTATTTATTTCTGAACTCGGTCCGTTACCGGAAAATGTTACCTGGTTATCGCCGGAAGGGGAGTTTCAGAAGTGGAACGGCACAGCCTGGGTGAAAGATGCAGAAGCAGAAAAACTGTTCCGGATCCGAGAGGCGGAAGAAACAAAAAACAGCCTGATGCAGGTAGCCAGTGAGCATATTGCGCCACTTCAGGATGCTGTAGATCTGGAAATCGCAACGGAGGAAGAAACCTCATTGCTGGAAGCCTGGAAAAAGTATCGGGTGTTGCTGAACCGTGTTGATACGTCAACTGCACAGGATATTGAATGGCCAGCACTGCCGTAGGGTAAAACATATAAATTCTATAATTAGATGTATCTTTCCATTTACGGCAAGGAAGGGGGCTTGGAAGACGTAAAGCATCTCACACCGAGATTATTTTTTATATGTCAGGTGTCTGAAGTTTTGCTTTGGCTCTTAAAATGGTTTGCCGCGAGGTTTTGAATTCCCGGGCAATGGCACTTATACTTACACCTGACTTAATTCGTTCGAATACCACCTGTTTCTGTTCTTCATTTAACACAGGTGGTCGACCAAAACGTTTCCCTGCGCCGCGGGCTCTTACTATCCCGGAATGAGTGCGTTCAAGTAAAAGGTCTCGTTCAAATTCAGCGACTGCTGAAATTACGTGCATCATCATTTTTCCTGTTGGACTGGTCAGGTCAATGCCCCCCAATGCTAAGCAATGCACTCTGATACCTGTTTCGGTCAGTTGTTCCACTGTTTTCCTGATATCCATTGCATTACAACCAAGGCGATCCAGTTTTGTCACAATCAATTGATCACCACATTTCAGGCGAGCAAGCAACCGGTTAAAACCAGGACGCTCACTGGTTGCTGCTGAGCCGCTAATGTGTTCTTCGATTATTTGCTGAGGTTTGATTTTAAAACCTGCACTTTCGATTTCCCGGCGTTGATTTTCGGTGGTCTGATCCAGCGTTGATATCCGACAGTAAGCAAAAATTCGAGACATAGTGAGACTCTATACGAAATTGGTGTTCATATCATAATGCATCTCAGAAAATAATTTTGATTATTTTTGTGCATATTTGTATGTACACGTTCGAAAATAAACGAATGCGTATGCAACCCCGTAACTTTGGTGAGACCCAAAATCGATTTTGTGAAAAATGGCTTTAACTCGGTTTGTTTTTCGAGTTCCGGGCGGACTCAAGGAAGAAGAATAGTGTTGCGTGTTATTTTAACCAGATTTCAAGTTGTTTGGTCGTGGAAAAGTGGAGCAAAATGTTGTTAAAGTGGAAAAATGATAAAAAAGTAAGTTTATTATATTACATTTTACCATTTAAATTTTGGTTGTCTTTAAGAACTGATATCGCTGTTTGTAATAATTCTTTGTTATCCAGCCATGATTTTTTCTTTATGTTTCCTTCAATGTAATCAAGCAATGTTCTGGTATTGATAGGTCTTCCCTGTTTTGCTACTTCCACTACAGCATCCCCTAGGATAATTCTTACTTCAGGAAGCTGCGCAGGGAACCACTTTAGGGTGTCTTTTGATTTCATGAAGATATTCCTTAAAATATTATTGATTTTCATTGCGATATTGTATGTCTGATTCAGGATATGTTGACTTATACATCGGTTTTGTCTGGGTTATTGGATATGCCAATCCCTAATTTTATTAGGGCATGACTAAAAATGCTGAATATGATAAGGAGAGAAGTGATTATCAGTATGCTGTTCATATAGCCTCGAATTAGTAATGTGTTATATATGATATAGTTGACAATTTTATCTTGGGTGTTCTTAAAGTTCGTAGATAAACATTGTCGTTTCAGGTATACAGGAATGCTAACAGGTGGCGGCAAAAATCAGGCGGTTTATGGCGCAATCTGAAGTGGCAACTGCAAACTATCTTATGCAGAGACTCTACACGGATTGGGTTTAAAAGTATACATAGATAACAGTTTTTATCTGAAGAAGAAAAATATCAAGGTGATATAGCCTATATGCCTTTGATGTGTAGGAATGAATGTGATGGGAGTGATGTATCTGAATAGTTGAAAAACCGCAGACACACCTTATGCAAGAACGTGCTGCGGTTGGCTGGTAAATTTTTCGATAGTGCGAGTATTGAATGATTTCCAGCCGTTATTGATTTTACGCGTAAATCCATGAAAAAACTACTTATCTGTTGGGGAGTTTTTTGGGGCATATATGGGACAGAAATAGGCCCCAGATAGACACTGAGATCGAACTTAGGATGCTTTTAAAAAAATGCAACTATCTGAAAAAACCTAGAAAACGCCAAGGAAACCACAGGATGGGAAAAAACACCTGTGAATTATGGATTTCCAGTTATATTCGCTCGGCGCAGCGTTGGTGTTTCATGAAATATTTTTTCCTGAATCATCAACGGCAATGGCGTTAATTTTGGCAATGGGAACCTACGGTGCAGGTTATGTGGCGCGTATTGTCGGAGCATTTATTTTCGGCAAAATGGGCGACAGAATAGGGCGTAAAAAAGTGCTCTTTATTACCATCACCATGATGGGGATCTGTACCACCTTAATTGGTGTGTTACCGACCTATGCACAGATTGGTGTTTTTGCCCCCATCTTGCTGGTGACGCTGCGTATTATTCAGGGGTTGGGTGCAGGTGCGGAAATTTCCGGTGCCGGTACGATGCTGGCGGAATATGCACCAAAAGGTAAGCGCGGAATTATCTCCTCATTTGTAGCTATGGGAACTAACTGCGGAACCTTGAGCGCAACGGCAATCTGGGCCTTTATGTTCTTCATTCTCAGTAAAGAGGAACTGCTGGCGTGGGGATGGCGTATACCGTTCCTGGCGAGCGTTGTCGTGATGGTCTTTGCTATCTGGTTACGTATGAATCTGAAAGAAAGCCCGGTCTTTGAGAAGGTTAATGACAGCAACCAACCCACAGCAAAACCTGCACCTGCTGGTAGCATGTTCCAGAGCAAATCCTTCTGGCTGGCAACAGGGCTGCGTTTTGGTCAGGCGGGTAACTCCGGGTTAATTCAGACTTTCCTTGCAGGCTATTTAGTGCAGACGTTATTGTTTAACAAAGCAATTCCAACAGATGCATTGATGATTAGTTCGATTCTCGGCTTTATGACCATTCCGTTCCATGGTTGGTTATCCGATAAAATTGGTCGCCGGATCCCGTATATTATTATGAATACCTCCGCGATTGTGCTGGCATGGCCAATGCTTTCTATCATTGTAGATAAAAGCTATGCCCCGAGCACCATTATGGTTGCACTGATTGTGATTCATAACTGTGCGGTGCTGGGATTATTTGCTCTGGAAAACATTACCATGGCAGAAATGTTCGGCTGTAAAAACCGCTTTACCCGGATGGCCATTTCTAAAGAAATTGGTGGTCTTATCGCTTCCGGTTTTGGTCCTATCCTGGCGGGTATTTTCTGCACCATGACGGAATCCTGGTATCCGATCGCCATTATGATCATGGCATATTCAGTGATTGGTTTAATCTCTGCGCTGAAAATGCCAGAAGTGAAAGACCGTGATTTAAGTGCGCTGGAAGACGCTGCGGAAGATCAACCGCGTGTTGTAAGAGCTGCGCAACCTTCCAGAAGTCTGTAAATCCTCAATCCCTTCTCTTACCGGAGAGGGGATTTTTATTCATATAACAAAACATGTAGCTTGCCATATTTAAATTTAAGGAATTGTTATGGGAAATAATTTGTTATCAGCAAAAGCGACACTCCCTGTTTATGATCGTAATAACCTGGCCCCAAGAATTGTTCATTTAGGCTTTGGTGCATTTCACCGTGCGCATCAGGGCGTGTATGCCGATATTCTTGCTACAGAACATTTCAGTGACTGGGGATATTATGAGGTCAACTTAATCGGCGGCGAACAGCAAATTGCCGATTTACAGCAGCAAGATAATCTTTATACCGTTGCGGAAATGTCGGCCGATGCGTGGACGGCTCGCGTCGTTGGCGTCGTTAAAAAAGCCTTGCACGTACAGATGGATGGCTTAGAAACCGTGTTGGCTGCGATGTGTGAACCGCAAATCGCGATTGTCTCTCTGACAATCACCGAAAAAGGGTATTTCCACTCTCCGGCGACCGGACAGTTAATGCTCGATCACCCGATGGTCGCTGCCGACGTGCAAAATCCCCACCAGCCGAAAACAGCAACAGGAGTGATTGTTGAGGCGCTGGCTCGCCGTAAAGCGGCAGGACTTCCCGCATTTACCGTCATGTCATGTGACAACATGCCAGAAAACGGTCATGTTATGCGTGACGTTGTCACTTCCTACGCGTAAGCCGTTGATGAAAAACTGGCACAATGGATCGAAGATAACGTGACTTTCCCATCAACAATGGTGGACCGTATTGTGCCCGCAGTGACAGAGGATACGCTGGCGAAAATCGAACAACTTACCGGTGTGGGCGATCCTGCGGGCGTTGCCTGTGAACCTTTCCGCCAGTGGGTAATAGAAGATAACTTTGTTGCCGGACGTCCAGAATGGGAAAAAGCGGGAGCCGAACTGGTTAGTGATGTGCTGCCTTATGAAGAGATGAAGTTGCGCATGCTCAACGGCAGTCATTCATTCCTGGCGTATTTGGGTTATCTTGCTGGATATCAGCACATTAATGACTGCATGGAAGATGAACATTATCGTTATGCGGCGTATGGCTTGATGTTGCAGGAACAAGCGCCGACGCTGAAAGTGCAGGGCGTTGATTTGCAAGATTACGCTAACCGATTAATTGCACGCTATAGCAACCCGGCGTTACGTCATCGAACCTGGCAGATTGCGATGGATGGTAGCCAGAAATTGCCACAGCGGATGTTGGATTCTGTTCGCTGGCATCTGGCGCATGACAGCAAGTTCGATCTGCTGGCGCTGGGCGTCGCGGGTTGGATGCGTTATGTCGGTGGTGTTGATGAACAGGGAAATCCGATAGAAATCAGTGACCCACTGTTACCTGTTATTCAGAAGGCTGTACAAAGTAGTGCCGAAGGGAAAGCGCGCGTCCAGTCATTGCTGGCGATTAAGGCAATCTTTGGTGATGATTTGCCAGACAATAGCTTGTTTACTGCAAAAGTGACGGAAGCGTACTTGTCTTTATTAGCGCATGGCGCGAAAGCGACCGTGGCGAAATATTCCGTGAAGTAAAAAAAGCAATGCCGCCATCGGCGGCATTCACACACTTAGTTCATGCCGAGACGAATCAGGTCCAGAGGTGCCAGTTTCTCTTCACAACCTTCAACAACTACGGTTTTTCCGCGGCGGATTTGCTCAGCGGTCAGACCTTCAGTATCAATCGACAGGATCTTGCCAGTGTGACCGGTGCCGCTAACCATAACACGGCTGCCAGTGGTGATTGCGTTACGGTTACGATCGTAGGTCGTCATAGGTGTTTTCTCCTTTCTGATTTACAGTCGAAGCCCACGTAACGGGCGCAATATAAATACTCCTGTCGAGTGAAATATTTTTTGTTTTTGATCAAGCTCACATCTTTTTTGATGCATGCATGAGCCGTAAGGCGGGGGGAAAAGCCTCTCATCCCGGATGGGATGAGAGTAAATGAATTACTCTTCGCTAAACCAGTCGCTGTTTTCCTGGCGGATCTGGCGCACGGATTCGCTGATTTCCTGCAAATGTTGCGTCATTGCACGTTCTACCGCATCGCCATCACGTTTTTGCAGGGCAGAGAAAATATCAAGATGCTGGCGTAACAGCATTTCTGGTGGAGAAACATGGTCGAAACTCATATAGCGCACGCGATCAACGGTCGCTTTCAGGTTCTCAATGGTATCCCACGCCAGTTGACAGTCGGCAATCTGCGTCAGGAGTTGATGGAAGTTGTCATCAAGTTCAAAAAAATCATCCAGTTGCTTGCGCTCAATGGCAATGCGTTGCTGGTGAAGATTTTGTTCCAGTTGGTAGCACTGGCTTTCGGTAATCATGCTCGCCGCCCGACGCGCCACCGCGCACTCAATGGCCTGACGGATAAAACTGCCGTTTCGCACCTGGGCCATGGAAATTTTGTTGACGTAGCTGCCACGCTGCGGACGAATTTGAATCAGGCCGTTTTCCGCCAGTTTAATAAAGGCTTCACGAACCGGCTGGCGTGACACATTGAAACGAACAGAAACTTCTTTTTCCGACAACGGTGTGCCTGGTGCAATCAGGCAATGGACAATGTCGCGACGAAGAATACGATAAATCTGCTGATTGACAGGCTGTGTGGGATTAAGTTGCGTTTCGACGGTCATTCGTTCTTGCTTGTGAGTGAGTTAACTGCATGAGTCTACCACTTTTTTGTGACAAGCAATAACCCGGCAGTTACGCCGGGTATAAAAATTACTGACGGTGGACATTCAGTCCGGCATAGCTTTGGGTAACCGGCATCATTTCCAGGGTATTGATATTGACGTGAGCAGGCAGCGTTGACACCCACCAGACGGCTTCGCTGACATCTTCTGGCGTCAATGCAACGGTATTTTGATAGGTTTTTTCCGCTTTACCGTCATCGCCTTTAAAGCGGACATTGGAAAACTCGGTGCCACCCACCAGACCCGGTTCGATGTCGGTGACGCGCACCGCCGTACCATGCAGGTCCGTACGCAGATTCAGGCTAAACTGACGAACAAACGCTTTCGTCGCACCGTAAACGTTACCACCGGCATAAGGCCAGCTACCTGCCGTTGAGCCAATGTTAATAATATGACCATGATTACGTTCAACCATACCCGGTAAGACGGCGCGCGTCATATATACCAGGCCTTTGTTGTTGGTATCAATCATCGTTTCCCAGTCTTCAACGCTGGCTTTATGCGCAGGCTCCATGCCCAACGCCAGGCCGGCATTATTTACCAGGATATCAATATTGCACCACTCGGCAGGGAGCGATGCCAGCATCTCTTCAATAGCGGCGCGGTTGCGAACGTCCAGTTGGGCGATATACAGATTATCTCCCAGTTCGTCTTTTAACTCCTGCAACCGCTCTTGGCGACGGCCAGTGGCGATAACTTTATGCCCTTGTTGAATAAAACGACGAGTAATGCATTCACCAAAACCTGCCGTTGCTCCAGTTACTAAAACGATCATCTCACTGTTCCTCAACGCTTTTGTGTGTCAATAACATAGCACGTGATGCTTAAGAGCGGGTAATACTGGTTTGCAAGATTGCACTCCGTTATCAGTAAGCCTACGCTATGGAACACCTCGCGTTCAGGAGAAGAAAATGACAACAATGAATCCTTTCCTTGTGCAAAGCACACTGCCGTATCTGGCTCCTCATTTTGATCAAATTGCCAATCATCACTATCGCCCGGCATTCGATGAGGGAATGCAGCAAAAGCGGGCAGAAATTGCTGCCATCGCGCTTAACCCGCAAACGCCTGATTTCAACAATACTATTCTGGCACTGGAACAAAGCGGAGAATTACTTACCCGCGTTACCAGCGTCTTTTTTGCGATGACTGCGGCGCATACCAATGATGAATTACAGCGTCTTGATGAACAGTTTTCCGCTGAACTGGCGGAACTGGCTAATGATATCTATCTGAACGGTGAATTATTCGCGCGGGTAGATGCTGTCTGGCAGCGCCGTGAATCCCTGGGGCTTGATAGTGAATCCATCCGCCTGGTGGAGGTTATTCATCAACGTTTTGTCCTTGCCGGAGCCAAACTTGCGCAAGCTGATAAAGCAAAATTAAAAGTACTGAATACAGAAGCTGCGACCCTGACCAGCCAGTTTAACCAGCGGTTACTTGCAGCAAATAAATCCGGCGGTCTGGTTGTGAACGATATCGCGCAGCTGGCAGGAATGAGTGAGCAAGAGATTGCGCTGGCGGCAGTGGCGGCTCGCGAGAAAGGTCTGGATAACAAATGGCTGATTCCGCTGCTGAATACCACCCAACAACCGGCGCTTGCCGAAATGCGCGATCGTGCGACGCGTGAAAAACTGTTTATTGCGGGCTGGACGCGAGCGGAAAAAAATGATGGCAATGATACCCGCGCTATCATTCAACGTCTGGTAGAGATTCGCGCACAGCAGGCGAAACTGCTTGGTTTTCCTCATTATGCCGCATGGAAAATCGCCGATCAGATGGCAAAAACACCTGAAGCAGCACTCAACTTTATGCGGGAAATTGTTCCAGCGGCGCGTCAACGTGCTAGCGATGAATTAGCCTCCATACAGGCGGTTATCGATAAGCAGCAAGGCGGGTTTAGCGCGCAGCCGTGGGACTGGGCATTTTATGCCGAACAGGTACGGCGGGAGAAATTTGATCTTGATGAGGCGCAGCTCAAGCCATATTTTGAATTAAACACGGTGTTGAATGAAGGTGTATTCTGGACCGCGAATCAGCTCTTCGGTATTAAGTTTGTCGAACGTTTTGATATTCCTGTCTACCATCCTGACGTTCGTGTGTGGGAAATTTTTGATCATAATGGCGTGGGACTGGCGTTATTTTACGGTGATTTCTTCGCCCGTGATTCAAAAAGCGGCGGTGCATGGATGGGCAATTTTGTTGAGCAATCAACGCTTAATGAAACGCATCCGGTAATTTATAACGTTTGCAATTATCAGAAACCCGCTGCCGGTGAGCCTGCGTTGTTACTCTGGGATGATGTAATAACCTTATTCCATGAATTTGGTCATACGCTGCACGGCCTTTTTGCCCGCCAGCGTTATGCCACGCTTTCCGGCACCAACACGCCGCGTGATTTTGTCGAATTTCCGTCGCAAATCAACGAACACTGGGCAACGCATCCGCAGGTATTCGCTCGCTACGCCCGGCATTATCAGAGCGGGGCAGCAATGCCTGACGAACTGCAACAGAAAATGCGTAATGCCAGCCTGTTCAACAAAGGGTATGAGATGAGCGAACTGCTTAGCGCCGCACTTCTCGATATGCGCTGGCATTGCCTGGAAGAAAACGAAGCAATGCAGGATGTCGATGATTTTGAATTGCGGGCGCTGGTGGCGGAAAATATGGATCTTCCTGCTATACCGCCACGCTATCGCAGCAGTTATTTCGCCCATATTTTTGGTGGCGGATATGCTGCAGGTTATTACGCTTATCTGTGGACGCAAATGTTGGCCGATGATGGTTACCAGTGGTTTGTTGAGCAGGGCGGATTAACGCGTGAAAATGGGCAGCGTTTTCGCGAGGCGATCCTTTCCAGAGGTAACAGCGAAGATCTGGAACGCCTGTATCGACAATGGCGCGGTAAGGCTCCTCAAATTATGCCGATGCTGCAACATCGTGGCTTGAACATATAAACACCACCAATGGCTGGCCTGGAGATATCGCCAGGCCAGCCTGGTTATAGCAGTAATTGCAGCAGCTGGACGAGGGCAAACCTCACCGCTAAAGCTAATACCGTTTCGCAGTCGCCAGCAAAATGCATAACCGCAGTGTAGGTCTGGCCTTTAATATGCCACGCGAACCAGACGGTACCCGCTGGCGTACCATCTTCACCGCCCTCCGGTCCGCCGTAGCCGGTAATGGCAATACTGACATCAGCATCCGCACGCTCTATGGCACCTGTTGCCATTTCTGCTGCCACTTTCTCACTCACCGCAGAATATCGTTCAAGAGATTGCTGGCTTACGCTGAGGATTTTCATCTTTGCCTGATCGGTGAAAGTAACAAAGCCTGCACCGTAAAATTTGGGTGTATCTTCAGCTGCACACAGGGCGCTAGCCAACTTACCGCCGGTGCATGATTCGGCGGTAGTTAAGCGTAATTGATCCGCGATAAGTCTTTGACTCAACGCGGATGTCAGGTTTTCAATAGTGTCGGTATCTGCGAGTTGTACAATTTTATCTTTATTAATGTTCACTGTTTTTTGTCCACGCTATTATATGTAAAGGTGATTTGCTTTTTCTGTATGCTCGTCAAATATAATAATTTTCAAACATATAAATCCGATTATTCTGAAAATATGTTTAAGACTCTTCAATCTTCTTAACTTTAGTGAGTTAAATTCTCTGAATATTTGACAGCTAGTGGGCTGATTTTAAATGCCTTATAACAATTGGCAGTATTCTTATTTGGCAATTATAAAAATAGCAACCAGACTTAATAAGTCAAACCAAACGCAATTAAGGAGTTAGTATGAAATTTCAGGCCATTGTATTAGCAAGTTTTCTTGTCATGCCTTATGCGTTGGCAGATGACCAGGGCGGTTTAAAACAGGATGCAGCGCCACCGCCGCCTCATGCAATAGAAGATGGCTATCGCGGAACCGATGATGCAAAAAAAATGACCGTTGATTTCGCAAAAAACATGCACGATGGCGCTTCGGTTTCACTACGCGGTAATTTGATTTCTCACAAAGGAGAGGACCGTTACGTTTTTCGCGATAAGAGCGGTGAAATTAATGCCGTTATTCCTGCGGCCGTCTTTGATGGACGAGAAGTTCAGCCGGACCAGATGATCAACATTAGCGGCAGTCTGGATAAGAAAAGCGCGCCGGCCGTCGTTCGGGTCACTCATTTGCAGAAATAAAAATAAATTAGCCTGATGGCCTGAACTACTGGGCCATTAGGGTATTGGGTTATGCTATTTGTCATCCTTTTATTTACGATAATGCAGAGGTGATTTACAGAATTAAACACTTTTTTATCCGCTGATTTTGTTTTAAATCACAATGTTATCTCAGAGATGACTCCTAACTTCGGATTTCTATGAAAATATTGACGTAATTTTGCTTTTCTCTCGTTAGAATAGCGCGCACAAGGAACTGTGAAAAAGGAGTGGCAATGATCAAGAAGACAACGGAAATTGATGCCATCTTGTTAAATCTCAATAAGGCTATCGATGCCCACTACCAGTGGCTGGTGAGTATGTTTCACAGCGTGGTCGCGAGAGATGCCAGTAAGCCAGAAATAACGGATAACCATTCTTATGGACTGTGCCAGTTTGGTCGGTGGATTGATCATCTGGGGCCACTCGATAACGATGAATTACCTTACGTTCGGCTAATGGATTCTGCCCATCAACATATGCATAACTGTGGTCGGGAATTAATGCTGGCTATTGTTGAAAATCACTGGCAGGACGCGCATTTCGACGCCTTTCAGGAGGGGTTGCTTTCTTTTACTGCGGCATTAACCGATTACAAAATTTATTTGCTGACGATCCGTAGCAATATGGATGTTTTGACGGGATTGCCGGGGCGTCGGGTTCTTGATGAATCCTTTGATCATCAGTTACGCAACACTGAGCCTCTGAATCTTTATTTAATGTTGTTGGATATTGACCGATTTAAATTGGTTAATGATACCTACGGGCATTTAATCGGCGATGTAGTATTACGCACCCTGGCAACTTACTTAGCCAGTTGGACGCGTGATTACGAAACGGTTTATCGCTACGGGGGCGAAGAATTTATCATTATTGTCAAAGCGGCTAATGATGAAGAAGCATGTCGTGCAGGTGTCAGAATTTGCCAGTTAGTCGATAACCATGCCATCACACATTCTGAAGGGCATATCAACATTACCGTGACAGCAGGTGTGAGTCGCGCATTTCCTGAAGAGCCTCTGGATGTGGTCATTGGAAGAGCAGACCGGGCAATGTATGAGGGTAAGCAAACCGGAAGAAATCGCTGCATGTTTATTGACGAACAAAATGTGATTAACCGAGTTTAAGCTCCGTTTAACATTCATTGAGAAAACTGATGCTACTGTGTCAACGATCCGTTATCAGTGCAGGAAAATGCCTGTTAGCGTAAAAGCAAAACACAAATCTATCCATGCAAGCATTCACCGCCGGTTTACTGGCGGTTTTTTTTCGCCGTCATAAAAATCAGGCCCCTTGTACACAACTGTAACAAGGGGCCGGTTAGGTGAGGGATTATCTCCGTTCATTAGTCATCCCATTTGTGGCTGAAATACGCGGCCAGAAAACCAGAAAATAAAATTATTCCCAGTACGGCCATAAAAACATTCATATTACCCAGCATTATTTGCCTCCGTTTATGGTGTGGTGTGTTTCCTCGCTTACCTTAATTTTCATCTCAATGAGAAAGATATTAGCAGAGGTAACCTAAACGAAGGCTGAATTAAATTTTTATTGTGTTCGACTTAAATCAACAAAGCGCGGGCTGCCCCCACGGTCTTGCACGAATCCCTTTTAACATCAGCACCCACGCAGCAATGATCACCAACGCTAAGATGACAAACAGCGAGGAAGGCGGCAGGCTGGTTAGCACTACGCCACTCACTAATGGGTTAATCGCGGCACCAAGCCAGCCTAAAGACTGGGCGGAAAAATAGCTGGCTTTCATTCCTGGCGGCGCAATATGGTCAATCAACATATACTCGCCCGGCGCATAAATGATTTCACCGACAGTAAATACCGCAGCTGACATACCCCACAATAGCAGGCTGTTGCCGGAAAAAATAAAACCGACCAGACCGATGACGAAACATAGGGTGCCTGCTGTCATCAGCGCGCGGATGTTAGCCGGGTTAAGTCGGCGGCCCACGGAATATTGCAA
>NZ_CAOLGM010000090.1:0-19456 GCF_948475835.1 uncultured Escherichia sp.
GGATAAAGCCCCCGCAACATTGCGCCTCACCGGATAACGCCGGCTTGATGTAGATACTACGTCTCAATTCATCTTCACTTCATCCCTGAAATGTTTGCAATGAAGAGTACATTCCGGCTTTTCAACAGCTGTTGCAGTGGTTTCGTGCAGGTTGTGGTACAGGCTCGCAATTCTGATTAACGAGCTGTCCAGGTAGTATGAAGAAATACAATAAGCAGGAATTTATCTTATCTCCCCCGATTTCCGTCATCGGAGGAGATATAACTGTCAGGCAAATATCGTCATCAAATAGGCGGCAAACAGTGCCAGATGCGCTGCGCCATTGAGCACGTTAGTACGTCCGGTGGAGAAGGAGATATGGCACAGCACTAAAGAGGCCACCATCACCACCATTTCTGGCGCACCAAGTGCAAACTGTAATTCGTTACCCGTCATAAAGGCAATTAGCGTGACGACAGGTACGGTAAGCGAAATGGTTGCTAACACTGAACCAAAGAACAGATTCATCGCGCGCTGGACCTGGTTGTTCAACACTGCTTTTAACGCACCTAAACCTTCCGGCGACAGAATCAACAGAGCCACCAGGAAGCCAGTAAAGGCGACAGGGGCATTCATGCTGTCGAGCAATGTCTCCAGCGGGCTGGCATTCATTTTGGTGACTGCAATAACGGCAATCAGATGGATAATCAACCAGATAGCATGCCACACGCTGCTATGGGCAGACGGTTTACCGTGATGCGGGTCGTCGTCATCACTGTCATCTTCGTGCTCGTAGACAAACAAACTTTGATGCGTTTTGGTCTGGATCAGCAAAAATACGCCATACATTGCCGCAGAAATTAATGCTACCAGTAACGCCTGACCGGTTGAAAAATTCGCCGCAGGCAGAGCCATTGGAAATACCAGTACGATTATCGCCAGGGGGAACAGCGCAATTAAATACTGCTTGATACCAAACAGATTCATATATTGGGTGGCAAACTTACGACCGCCCAACAATAATGAAAAGCCAACCAGCCCACCGGTAACAATCATAATGATTGAATAGAGCGTATCACGCATTAGCGTTGGCGCGGCGTCGCCGGTTGCCATTAAAGCTGAAATCAAACTGACTTCAAGAATAACCACTGAAAGGCTAAGAATAAGCGAACCGTAAGGTTCTCCCAGGCGATGGGCTAATACGTCCGCATGACGGACAACACTAAAGGCGCTACTTAAAATACCAATAAGCGCAAGAAGATTGATGGCAATGACCACTGGTAGTGTCTGGCTGCTTCCCCACAGGAACAGCACTACCAGCGCCAGAACCGGGAAAATAAGCGAAGTCTCCTTGTGGCGGGTTTTTACCGCCTCTTGAGCATTTGACATTATGGTTATCCCTTTGCAGATGAATTTATCGAAAATGTAAAAAATAGGTAGGGAAAATAACAGAAAGTGTCTGGATATCGGTAACATTTTACGAATTTTTACCCCGCTGTCGATTTTTTACTCATTGGGGCATAAAAATAAGTATTACGTTTAGACAATGTTTGTTTTAGCGTTTCTTAAGAAGAGTCTGACATGAAAATTCTTATGTTTTGGCAAGAGTAGATATTGTTGACCACACTTAATGTTCAACTTTGTAAAAGGAGTCAACGATGCCGTATAAAACGAAAAGCGATCTGCCGGAAAGCGTAAAGCACGTTCTACCGTCTCATGCCCAGGATATCTATAAAGAAGCGTTCAACAGCGCATGGGATCAATATAAAGATAAAGACGATCGGCGTGATGACGCCAGTCGCGAAGAAACCGCGCATAAAGTGGCCTGGGCTGCTGTGAAGCATGAATATGCCAAAGGGGATGATGATAAATGGCATAAAAAATCGTAAAACCGGTAGCTTAGTTAAAGCTATTCGTGCGGTGTTGCCTTGCAAGTGGTCCGTGGATTGCATATTGTCCCGTTAGTGGTTTCAAAATGAGCAGTAAAAATGTCCGGAAGACACCAAAAAGTTGTCGCAGGGAAGTATGCAGTGGCGGAGGTGTAAGGTGATAACGCGTGATTTCTTGATGAATGCCGATTGTAAAACGGCATTTGGTGCCATTGAAGAATCACTCTTATGGTCAGCAGAACAACGGGCGGCTTCGCTGGCGGCGACGCTGGCTTGTCGACCTGATGAGGAACCGGTGTGGATCTTCGGCTATGGATCGTTGATGTGGAATCCGGCACTGGAGTTTACCGAATCGTGCACCGGTACACTGGTTGGATGGCATCGCGCATTTTGCCTGCGCCTGACCGCCGGGCGCGGGACTGCGCACCAGCCGGGACGGATGCTTGCACTGAAAGAGGGCGGACGCACCACAGGCGTCGCCTATCGACTGCCAGAAGAGACGCTGGAGCAGGAACTAACCTTGTTGTGGAAGCGAGAGATGATTACCGGCTGTTATCTGCCAACCTGGTGTCAGCTTGATCTTGATGATGGACGCACAGTAAACCCCATTGTGTTTATTATGGATCCGCGACATCCAGAATATGAATCTGATACTCGCGCTCAGGTCATCGCGCCGTTGATTGCGGCGGCGAGCGGTCCGCTGGGAACCAACGCACAATACCTGTTTTCACTGGAACAGGAGCTTATCAAACTGGGAATGCAGGACGATGGGCTGAATGATTTGCTGGTATCGGTAAAAAAACTGCTGGCGGAGAATTTTCCGGATGGTGTGTTACGTCCGGGATTCGCCTGAGTAAACTTCCCGCATAGTGGGGCGTCAGACGCCCCCTCAAACATTAAAATGTGAGCACTTTATCGGCTGACAGCGTCCATTGCGCCAGTTCCACAAGAGTACCGATTTCCACCCCATCAATCAGAGGAAGTGTACTAATCCCGCGCCCGTCGGTACAGGTTTTGCACAATTTCACCGGTACATTCTGAGCGGTAAGGATCTCCAGCATTTGCTGAATGTTGTAGCCTTCCCCTGGTTTTTGCCCGCGCAACCCGGCTGTGACCGCATCAGACATGAGGAACAGACGCAGATCCAGATTGCTCTCCTGCTCTCGTAACGCAATGGCCAGCCGCAAGCTGTTAAACAAGGATTCGCTCCCGTAAGGTGCGCCATTGGCAACGATCACGATTTTTTGCATTATTTACTCCTGTATTCAGGGAATTAGACACTCATCTTCTATCTTACTGCTTCTGCAGCGTCTGACCAATCGGTCACATTTTTAAGGATTTTCCTGAAAGCGCGAGAAAATACGACAAAAGTTGCCAGTAATCGTTATTCTTTAAGGCTATGGTTTTTCATTATTACCGGAAGTTACCGACGTTTTGAGCCGTTTCGTTCCTCGCATTATCCCGTTTTATTTACTCTTGCTTGTAGCAGGCGGTACAGCTAACGCACAATCTACCTTCGAGCAAAAAGCGGCAAATCCCTTTGATAATAACAATGATGGTCTGCCGGATTTAGGCATGGCTCCCGAAAATCATGATGGGGAAAAACACTTTGCTGAAATTGTGAAAGATTTCGGCGAAACCAGTATGAATGATAACGGGCTGGATACTGGCGAGCAGGCAAAAGCTTTCGCATTGGGAAAAGTCCGCGACGCGCTTAGTCAACAGGTTAATCAGCACGTAGAGTCCTGGCTATCACCGTGGGGAAATGCCAGTGTTGACGTCAAAGTGGATAACGAAGGACATTTCACCGGCAGTCGTGGAAGCTGGTTTGTGCCGTTACAAGATAATGATCGTTATCTCACCTGGAGCCAGCTTGGTCTTACTCAGCAGGATGATGGGTTGGTGAGCAATGTGGGCGTTGGGCAACGCTGGGCGCGCGGCAACTGGCTGGTGGGTTATAACACTTTTTATGACAACTTGCTGGACGAAAATCTTCAGCGAGCGGGCTTTGGTGCCGAAGCGTGGGGCGAATATTTGCGACTATCGGCAAACTTTTATCAGCCGTTTGCTGCATGGCATGAACAGACAGCCACGCAGGAACAACGGATGGCGCGCGGGTATGACCTGACAGCCCGGATGCGCATGCCGTTCTATCAACACCTCAATACCAGTGTCAGCGTAGAACAGTATTTTGGTGATCGTGTTGATTTGTTTAACTCTGGTACGGGTTATCACAATCCCGTCGCGTTGAGTCTGGGATTAAATTACACCCCTGTGCCATTAGTCACTGTGACGGCCCAGCATAAACAGGGTGAAAGTGGCGAGAATCAAAATAACCTCGGGCTGAATCTTAATTACCGCTTTGGTGTACCGCTCAAAAAACAACTTTCTGCGGGTGAGGTTGCCGAAAGTCAGTCGTTACGTGGTAGTCGCTATGACAATCCGCAGCGAAATAATCTACCGACTCTTGAGTACCGACAGCGAAAAACGTTAACGGTGTTTCTGGCGACACCGCCGTGGGATCTAAAACCTGGCGAAACAGTGCCGCTGAAATTACAAATCCGCAGTCGTTACGGTATTCGGCAACTGATTTGGCAGGGCGATACGCAGATATTAAGTTTGACGCCGGGCGCACAAGCCAACAGCGCGGAGGGCTGGACGCTGATCATGCCTGACTGGCAGAACGGGGAAAGGGCGAGCAATCACTGGCGATTGTCTGTGGTGGTGGAAGATAACCAGGGGCAGCGTGTCTCCTCCAATGAGATCACGCTAACGCTTGTCGAACCGTTCGATGCATTGTCAAACGACGAACTGCGCTGGGAACCGTAATCAGAAAATGCGCTCCTGATGCACCCATACCGCTGCTTCCACGCGAGACTTGAGCTTCATTTTCTTCAGCATGTGCTTGACGTGCACTTTTACTGTGCTTTCGGTGATGTCCAGGCGGCGGGCAATCATCTTGTTCGGCAAACCCTGGGCAATCAGCTTGAGAATATCGCGCTCGCGTGGGGTTAACTGGTTAACATCGCGCTCAGTAGTGGCACGGTTAGCACGCAAGCTGGCGGCCAGAACAGGCGTTAATGCTTCGCTTAATACCATTTCGCCAGCAGCTGCCTGATGCAATGCTTTCAGCAGATCTTCCGGTTCCATATCTTTTAACAGATAGCCATCCGCGCCGCGTTTCAGTGCGGTGACCACATCTTCTTCATGGTTAGAGACGCTGAATACCACAATGCGCCCTGAGAGGGACTTTTCGCGCAGTTTATCCAGCGTTTCCAGACCGTTCATGCCGGGCATATTGAGATCTAACAGGATTAGATCGGGATCAAGAGACTCCGCCAGTTCAATACCCTGTTCGCCATTACTCGCTTCGCCAACCACGGTGATATCTGGTGCCATACTGATAAGCTGTTTTACGCCAGTTCGCAGCATCGGGTGATCGTCAATCAGCAGGATAGTAGCCGGTTCCTGATTACTCATGGGTATCTCCTTGGACGTCTGTGAAAGTTTTTTCGGGAATAAAGGTGACCACCACTTCGGTGCCACCTGATTCACGACGGCGGACGCGGCAATCGCCTCGTAAACTTTGCGCACGGTCGCGCATTATTATCATGCCGTAGTGATTGCTGCGGATGGCATTTTCAGGCACGCCGCAGCCGTTATCCTGTACGGTCAGTTTGACCTGATTATCGTTTTGCGCCACCGTCACCACGACCTCACTCGCTTGCGAATGTTTGAGGGCGTTACTTAATGCCTCACGGGCAATTTGCAACAAGTGGATTGCCTGATGCGAAGGCACCAGACGAGGCGGCAATTGATAATCCAGCTTCACCGGGAAGCCAAATTTGGCGCTGTACTCTTCGCAACTCGCCTCCAGCGCCGGACGTAATCCAGGCTCGGTGAGCTGCAAGCGGAATGTGGTGAGCAATTCACGCAACTGCGCCCAGGATGCATTCAGTTCGTTACGGATCTGACTTAACAGTTCGCGGCTGCTTTCTGGCAGCGCATCGCCCTGCATCTGTAAACAACTCACCTGCATCTTCATACAAGAGAGAGATTGGGCAATAGAATCATGCAGTTCGCGCGCAATGGTGGCACGCTCTTCCATCACGATCAACTGTTGCTGACGTTCCTGATGGCGATCCAACGCCAGCGTGGCGGTGAGTTGTTCAACCAGGGTATCCACCAGTTGTTGTTGATCATGGCTAAGATGACGCCCCTGCGGCAGGGTCGCCAGCAAAATACCGTACTGCGTATGAGAGTCAGCCAGCCGCCACTTCAGGGTTGTGCCGCGATCGCCAACGGGTAATACGCCGCGCGGGCAGAGCTGGCAGCCTTTATCATCACAAGTCATATCTGGCTGGCAGGTAAACTCCTGATGATTCTCTTCATCATCAGTATCATAAACCCGCAGTTCGATATCACGTAGCAGGGTTAAATTCTGTAAGCCGTTGAGTACCGGTGACAGGCGTTCACACAGCGGGGCGCGGGAATGCAAACGGCGGTTAGCCTGCCATAAAAATGAGAGGATCTGATTTTTATGCTCCAGCCCGGCGGTTTTCTCCTGAACCCGCTGCTCAAGTACGGCATAACTTTCGGCCAGTTCTGCAGACATATTGTTCAACGCAGTTCCAAGCATCGCCATTTCGTTGCGCCCGCTGATGTTTGCGCGTTGGGTAAAATCGCGATGGCTGACGGCACTCGCCATTGCCAGCAGTTGCCGCCACGGTTGTAGCAGTCGCGCCCGCAACCAGATAATAGTGAACACCAGTAAAAGTGCCATAAATACCGCCATTACCCGATGGACCAGTACCACTGTCTCGATGCGCATTTCCGTGGTGCGGTCAAAACCAGATACCAGCTGATCAAGCCCGGCAACAAACTGGCTGACATCCGCTGACACCGTTTCTCGGTTTTGTGCACGCATCAGCGCAGGGATCAGTTCATTACGCCAGTAATCTTGTAAACCCTGTAATTGCGCCAGTTGTCCGTCTCGTTCTGCTGCTCGAGTCAACTCGGCGCTAAATGCCGTTTGTTCCATCTCTTTAATTAAGGGCTTGTCTTTCTCGCTTAATGGCACTGCCGCCAACAGACGGTAACTTTGCATGCGCAGCGATCCCGCTTTGTTGATCGCATGGGCGCTGCCCTGAACGCCTTGCATCAGCCAGCCAGAAACCGCCATCCCTGCCAGTCCAATAGCAGTAGAAAGCAACACAATAAGCGCAACCTGATTAACCAGGGTGAGCGGAGAGAGAGAACGTTTAAGCATGTAAACCTCTTCGTTCAGGCTTTAAATGAGCAATAACCTTAATGAATGTGACGATGCATTCTGGAATGGCAGTATTCTCGGCTATTGGCTGAAGTATACCCATACCCGGAAAGAGTTACTCCTTATTTGCCGTGTGGTTAGTCGCTTTACATCGGTAAGGGTAGGGATTTTACAGCACCGTGAAAAATCTCATAATTTTTATGAAATCACTGTACTCACTATGGGTAATGATAAATATCAATGATAGATAAAGTTATCTTATCGTTTGATTTACATCAAATAGCCTTTAGCTACAGACACTAAGGTGGCAGACATCGAAACGAGTATCAGAGGTGTCTATGAGTCACTCATCCGCCCCCGAAAGGGCTACTGGAGCTGTCATTACAGATTGGCGACCGGAAGATCCTGCGTTCTGGCAACAACGCGGTCAACGTATTGCCAGCCGCAACCTGTGGATTTCCGTTCCCTGTCTGCTGCTGGCGTTTTGCGTATGGATGTTGTTCAGCGCTGTTGCGGTGAACTTACCGAAAGTCGGTTTTAATTTTACGACCGATCAGCTATTTATGTTGACTGCGCTGCCTTCGGTTTCTGGCGCGTTATTACGTGTTCCATACTCCTTTATGGTTCCTATCTTCGGTGGTCGTCGCTGGACGGCGTTCAGCACCGGTATTCTGATTATTCCTTGCGTCTGGCTGGGTTTTGCCGTGCAGGATACTTCCACGCCTTATAGCGTCTTCATCATCATCTCTCTGCTATGCGGCTTTGCTGGCGCGAACTTCGCATCCAGTATGGCAAACATCAGCTTCTTCTTTCCGAAACAGAAGCAGGGTGGCGCGCTGGGGCTGAATGGTGGTCTGGGAAACATGGGCGTCAGCGTCATGCAGTTGGTTGCTCCGCTGGTGGTATCACTGTCGATTTTCGCAGTATTTGGTAGCCAGGGCGTCAAACAGCCGGATGGGACTGAGCTGTATCTGGCGAATGCGTCCTGGATATGGGTGCCGTTCCTTGCCATCTTCACTATTGCGGCGTGGTTTGGCATGAACGATCTTGCTACCTCGAAAGCCTCCATCAAGGAGCAGTTGCCGGTACTCAAACGGGGTCATCTGTGGATTATGAGCCTGCTGTATCTGGCAACCTTCGGCTCCTTCATCGGCTTCTCCGCGGGCTTTGCGATGCTGTCAAAAACGCAGTTCCCGGATGTTCAGATTCTGCAATACGCTTTCTTCGGGCCGTTTATTGGTGCGCTGGCGCGTTCTGCAGGTGGTGCATTATCTGACCGTCTGGGCGGAACTCGTGTCACGCTGGTGAACTTTATTCTGATGGCGATTTTCAGCGGCCTGCTGTTCCTGACCTTACCGACTGACGGGCAGGGCGGAAGCTTCATGGCGTTCTTCGCGGTCTTCCTGGCGCTGTTCCTGACAGCTGGGCTGGGTAGTGGTTCCACTTTCCAGATGATTTCAGTGATCTTCCGTAAACTGACAATGGATCGCGTGAAAGCAGAAGGGGGTTCTGACGAACGTGCGATGCGTGAAGCGGCAACCGACACGGCAGCGGCGCTGGGTTTCATCTCTGCGATTGGCGCTATTGGTGGCTTCTTTATCCCGAAAGCGTTTGGTAGCTCGCTGGCATTAACGGGTTCGCCAGTCGGCGCAATGAAGGTATTTTTGATTTTCTATATCGCCTGCGTAGTGATTACCTGGGCGGTATATGGTCGGCATTCTAAAAAATAAACCGTTACTCGTCATACTTCGGGTTACATGTGCTGCGGCTGCGTTCATTCACCCCAGTCACTTACTTTAGTAAGCTCCTGGGATTCATTCACTTGCCGCCTTCCTGTAAACCGAATTATATAGAGTAAAATATTTGATTATCCTTTGCGCGGCATGATGTCGCGCTTTTTTTATGCGTCATTTAGTTACAACATACTCATATTATAAGGCTTATTTCGCCGGATTTCATTAAGGGCCATTAATATGTTACCCATGGGGAATACTCCTTAATACCCATCTGCATAAAAATCTTAATAGTTTAAATAACTACAGGTATAAAACGTCTTAATTTACAGTCTGTTATGTGGTGGCTGTTAATTATCCTAAAGGGGTATCTTAGGAATTTACTTTATTTTTCATCCCCATCACTCTTGATCGTTATCAATTCCCACGCTGTTTCAGAGCGTTACCTTGCCCTTAAACATTAGCAATGTCGATTTATCAGAGGGCCGACAGGCTCCCACAGGAGAAAACCGATGAGTAAATTCCTGGACCGGTTTCGCTACTTCAAACAGAAGGGTGAAACCTTTGCCGATGGGCATGGCCAGCTTCTCAATACCAACCGTGACTGGGAGGATGGATATCGCCAGCGTTGGCAGCATGACAAAATCGTCCGCTCTACCCACGGGGTAAACTGCACCGGCTCCTGCAGCTGGAAAATCTACGTCAAAAACGGTCTGGTCACCTGGGAAACCCAGCAGACTGACTATCCGCGTACCCGTCCGGATCTGCCAAACCATGAACCTCGCGGCTGCCCGCGCGGTGCCAGCTACTCCTGGTATCTTTACAGCGCCAACCGCCTGAAATACCCGATGATGCGCAAACGCCTGATGAAAATGTGGCGTGAAGCGAAGGCGCTGCATAGCGATCCGGTTGAGGCATGGGCTTCTATCATTGAAGACGCCGATAAAGCGAAAAGCTTTAAGCAGGCGCGTGGACGCGGTGGTTTTGTTCGTTCTTCCTGGCAGGAAGTGAACGAACTGATCGCCGCATCTAACGTTTACACCATCAAAAACTACGGCCCGGACCGTGTCGCTGGCTTCTCGCCAATTCCGGCAATGTCGATGGTTTCTTACGCATCGGGTGCACGCTATCTCTCGCTGATTGGCGGTACTTGCTTAAGCTTCTACGACTGGTACTGCGACCTGCCTCCTGCGTCTCCGCAAACCTGGGGCGAGCAAACTGACGTACCGGAATCTGCTGACTGGTATAACTCCAGCTACATCATCGCCTGGGGTTCAAACGTGCCGCAGACGCGTACCCCGGATGCTCACTTCTTTACTGAAGTGCGTTACAAAGGCACCAAAACTGTTGCCGTCACACCAGACTACGCTGAAATCGCCAAACTGTGCGATCTGTGGCTGGCACCGAAACAGGGCACCGATGCGGCAATGGCGCTGGCGATGGGCCACGTAATGCTGCGTGAATTCCACCTCGACAACCCAAGCCAGTATTTCACCGACTATGTGCGTCGCTACACCGACATGCCGATGCTGGTGATGCTGGAAGAACGCGACGGTTACTACGCTGCAGGTCGTATGCTGCGCGCTGCTGATCTGGTTGATGCGCTGGGCCAGGAAAACAATCCGGAATGGAAAACTGTCGCCTTTAATACCAATGGCGAAATGGTTGCGCCGAACGGTTCTATTGGCTTCCGCTGGGGCGAGAAGGGCAAATGGAATCTTGAGCAGCACGACGGCAAAACTGGCGAAGAAACCGAGCTGCAACTGAGCCTGCTGGGTAGCCAGGATGAGATCGCTGAGGTAGGCTTCCCGTACTTTGGTGGCGACGGCACGGAACACTTCAACAAAGTGGAACTGGAAAACGTGCTGCTGCACAAACTGCCGGTGAAACGCCTGCAACTGGCTGATGGCAGCACCGCCCTGGTGACCACCGTTTATGATCTGACGCTGGCAAACTACGGTCTGGAACGTGGCCTGAACGACGTTAACTGTGCAACCAGCTATGACGATGTGAAAGCTTATACCCCGGCCTGGGCCGAGCAGATTACCGGCGTTTCTCGCAGCCAGATTATTCGCATCGCCCGTGAATTTGCCGATAACGCTGATAAAACGCACGGTCGTTCGATGATTATCGTCGGTGCGGGGCTGAACCACTGGTATCACCTCGATATGAACTATCGTGGTCTGATCAACATGCTGATTTTCTGCGGCTGTGTCGGTCAGAGCGGGGGCGGCTGGGCGCACTATGTAGGTCAGGAAAAACTGCGTCCGCAAACCGGCTGGCAGCCGCTGGCGTTTGCCCTTGACTGGCAGCGTCCGGCGCGTCACATGAACAGCACTTCTTATTTCTATAACCACTCCAGCCAGTGGCGTTATGAAACCGTCACGGCGGAAGAGTTGCTGTCACCGATGGCGGACAAATCCCGCTATACCGGACACTTGATCGACTTTAACGTCCGTGCGGAACGCATGGGCTGGCTGCCGTCTGCACCGCAGTTAGGCACTAACCCGCTGACTATCGCTGGCGAAGCGGAAAAAGCCGGGATGAATCCGGTGGACTATACGGTGAAATCCCTGAAAGAGGGTTCCATCCGTTTTGCGGCAGAACAACCAGAAAACGGTAAAAACCACCCGCGCAACCTGTTCATCTGGCGTTCTAACCTGCTCGGTTCTTCCGGTAAAGGTCATGAGTTTATGCTCAAGTACCTGCTGGGGACGGAGCACGGTATCCAGGGTAAAGATCTGGGGCAACAGGGCGGCGTGAAGCCGGAAGAAGTGGACTGGCAGGACAATGGTCTGGAAGGCAAGCTGGATCTGGTGGTTACGCTGGACTTCCGTCTGTCGAGCACCTGTCTCTATTCCGACATCATTTTGCCGACGGCGACCTGGTACGAAAAAGACGACATGAATACTTCGGATATGCATCCGTTTATTCACCCGCTGTCTGCGGCGGTCGATCCGGCCTGGGAAGCGAAAAGCGACTGGGAAATCTACAAAGCCATCGCGAAGAAATTCTCCGAAGTGTGCGTCGGCCATCTGGGTAAAGAAACCGACATCGTCACGCTGCCTATCCAGCATGACTCTGCCGCTGAACTGGCGCAGCCGCTGGATGTGAAAGACTGGAAAAAAGGCGAGTGCGACCTGATCCCAGGTAAAACCGCGCCACACATTATGGTCGTAGAGCGCGATTATCCGGCGACTTACGAACGCTTTACCTCTATCGGCCCGCTGATGGAGAAAATCGGTAATGGCGGTAAAGGGATTGCCTGGAACACCCAGAGCGAGATGGATCTGCTGCGTAAGCTCAACTACACCAAAGCGGAAGGTCCGGCGAAAGGCCAGCCGATGCTGAACACCGCAATTGATGCGGCAGAGATGATCCTGACACTGGCACCGGAAACCAACGGTCAGGTAGCCGTGAAAGCCTGGGCTGCCCTGAGCGAATTTACCGGTCGTGACCATACGCATCTGGCGCTGAATAAAGAAGACGAGAAGATCCGCTTCCGCGATATTCAGGCACAGCCGCGCAAAATTATCTCCAGCCCGACCTGGTCTGGTCTGGAAGATGAACACGTTTCTTACAACGCCGGTTACACCAACGTTCACGAGCTGATCCCATGGCGTACGCTCTCTGGTCGTCAGCAACTGTATCAGGATCACCAGTGGATGCGTGATTTCGGTGAAAGCCTGCTGGTTTATCGTCCGCCGATCGACACCCGTTCGGTGAAAGAAGTGATAGGCCAGAAATCCAACGGCAACCCGGAAAAAGCGCTCAACTTCCTGACGCCGCACCAGAAGTGGGGTATCCACTCCACCTACAGCGACAACCTGCTGATGCTGACTTTAGGTCGCGGTGGTCCGGTGGTCTGGTTGAGTGAAGCCGATGCCAAAGATCTGGGTATCGCCGATAACGACTGGATTGAAGTATTCAACAGCAACGGTGCTCTGACTGCCCGTGCTGTTGTCAGCCAGCGTGTTCCGGCAGGGATGACCATGATGTACCACGCGCAGGAACGTATCGTTAACCTGCCTGGTTCGGAAATTACCCAACAGCGTGGTGGTATCCATAACTCGGTCACCCGTATCACGCCGAAACCGACGCATATGATCGGCGGCTATGCCCATCTGGCATACGGCTTTAACTACTACGGCACCGTAGGTTCTAACCGCGATGAGTTTGTTGTAGTGCGTAAGATGAAGAACATTGACTGGTTAGATGGCGAAGGCAATGACCAGGTACAGGAGAGCGTAAAATGAAAATTCGTTCACAAGTCGGCATGGTGCTGAATCTCGATAAGTGCATCGGCTGCCACACCTGTTCAGTTACCTGTAAAAACGTCTGGACCAGCCGTGAAGGCGTGGAATACGCGTGGTTCAACAACGTGGAAACCAAGCCGGGTCAGGGCTTCCCGACTGACTGGGAAAACCAGGAAAAATACAAAGGCGGCTGGATCCGTAAAATCAACGGCAAACTGCAGCCGCGCATGGGTAACCGTGCCATGTTGCTGGGTAAAATCTTCGCTAACCCGCATCTGCCGGGGATCGACGATTATTACGAGCCGTTCGATTTTGACTATCAGAACCTGCATACCGCGCCGGAAGGCAGCAAATCGCAGCCGATTGCCCGTCCGCGTTCGCTGATTACCGGGGAACGGATGGCGAAAATCGAAAAAGGGCCGAACTGGGAAGATGACCTGGGTGGTGAGTTTGACAAACTGGCGAAAGACAAGAACTTCGACAACATCCAGAAGGCGATGTATAGCCAGTTCGAAAACACCTTTATGATGTATTTGCCGCGCCTGTGCGAACACTGCCTGAACCCGGCATGTGTGGCGACCTGCCCGAGCGGTGCGATTTACAAGCGTGAAGAAGATGGCATCGTCCTGATCGACCAGGATAAATGCCGTGGCTGGCGTATGTGCATCACCGGATGCCCGTACAAAAAAATCTACTTCAACTGGAAGAGCGGTAAGTCTGAGAAGTGCATCTTCTGCTATCCGCGTATTGAAGCGGGTCAGCCGACCGTGTGCTCAGAAACCTGTGTCGGTCGTATCCGTTATCTTGGCGTGCTGCTGTACGATGCCGACGCGATTGAACGTGCAGCCAGCACCGAGAACGAGAAAGATCTTTACCAGCGTCAGCTGGAGGTGTTCCTCGATCCGAACGATCCGAAAGTCATCGAGCAGGCGATTAAAGACGGTATTCCGCTGAGCGTTATTGAAGCCGCACAGCAGTCGCCGGTTTATAAAATGGCAATGGAATGGAAACTGGCGCTGCCGCTGCATCCAGAATATCGCACACTGCCGATGGTCTGGTACGTGCCGCCTCTGTCTCCGATTCAGTCTGCGGCAGACGCGGGTGAGCTGGGTAGCAACGGCATTCTGCCAGACGTCGAAAGCTTGCGTATTCCGGTACAGTATCTGGCGAATCTGCTGACCGCCGGTGATACCAAACCGGTACTGCGCGCACTGAAACGTATGCTGGCGATGCGTCATTACAAACGTGCTGAAACCGTTGACGGTAAAGTTGATACCCGTGCGCTGGAAGAGGTCGGTCTGACCGAAGCCCAGGCACAGGAGATGTACCGTTATCTGGCGATTGCTAACTACGAAGATCGCTTTGTGGTGCCGAGTAGTCATCGTGAACTGGCACGGGAAGCCTTCCCGGAGAAAAATGGCTGCGGCTTTACCTTTGGTGATGGCTGCCACGGTTCAGATACCAAATTCAATCTGTTCAACAGCCGTCGTATCGATGCCATCGATGTGACCAGCAAAACGGAGCCGCATCCATGATCGAACTCGTGATTGTATCGCGTCTCCTTGAATATCCGGATGCTGCCTTATGGCAGCATCAACAAGAGATGTTTGAGGCGATTGCTGCGTCGAAAAATCTGTCGAAAGAAGATGCCCATGCGCTGGGCATTTTCCTGCGCGATTTAACGGCGATGGATCCGCTCGATGCCCAGGCCCAGTACAGCGAACTGTTCGACCGTGGCCGCGCCACGTCACTGTTGCTATTTGAACATGTTCACGGTGAATCCCGTGACCGCGGCCAGGCGATGGTGGACCTGCTGGCGCAGTACGAGCAGCACGGCTTGCAGTTAAACAGCCGCGAATTACCGGACCATCTGCCGCTGTATCTGGAGTACCTGTCGCAGCTGCCGCAAAGCGAAGCCGTGGAAGGTTTGAAAGATATCGCGCCGATTCTGGCATTGCTGAGCGCGCGTCTGCAACAGCGTGAAAGCCGTTATGCCGTGATGTTTGATCTGCTGCTGAAATTGGCCAATACCGCTATCGACAGCGACAAAGTGGCGGAAAAAATTGCCGACGAAGCGCGCGATGATACGCCGCAGGCGCTGGATGCTGTCTGGGAAGAAGAGCAGGTTAAATTCTTTGCTGACAAAGGCTGCGGTGATTCAGCAATCACTGCTCATCAGCGTCGCTTTGCCGGTGCCGTCGCGCCGCAATATCTGAATATCACCACCGGAGGACAGCACTAATGCAATTCCTGAATATGTTCTTCTTTGATATCTACCCGTACATAGCCGGGGCGGTCTTCCTGATTGGTAGCTGGCTGCGTTATGACTACGGGCAGTACACCTGGCGCGCGGCGTCCAGCCAGATGCTGGATCGCAAAGGGATGAACCTGGCGTCGAACCTGTTCCATATCGGTATTCTGGGGATTTTTGTTGGTCACTTCTTCGGTATGCTGACGCCGCACTGGATGTATGAAGCCTGGCTGCCGATTGAAGTGAAACAGAAAATGGCGATGTTTGCTGGTGGTGCCAGCGGCGTGCTGTGTCTGATTGGCGGCGTGCTGTTGCTGAAGCGTCGTCTGTTCAGCCCACGCGTGCGTGCAACCACTACCGGAGCGGATATCCTGATCCTGTCGCTGCTCGTTATCCAGTGCGCGCTGGGCCTGTTGACCATTCCGTTCTCCGCTCAGCATATGGACGGTAGCGAGATGATGAAACTGGTTGGCTGGGCGCAGTCGGTGGTGACCTTCCACGGTGGCGCTTCTCAACACCTCGATGGTGTGGCGTTTATCTTCCGTCTGCACCTGGTGCTGGGGATGACGTTATTCCTGCTGTTCCCGTTCTCGCGTCTGGTACACATCTGGAGCGTACCGGTGGAGTATCTGACACGTAAGTACCAGCTGGTGCGCGCTCGTCACTAAGCGAATTTTAGTTCACATAGACCCTGCTTCGGCGGGGTTTTTTTATGGGCACGGTGCGGGGTGAGTTGTCGGATGCGCTTCGCTTATCCGACCTACAGGGGAGGATATTGTAGGCCCGGTAAACGTGGTGCCATCGGGCAAAATTAGCTCGGAGTAACAGGTTTTGATTATTTAAGGAAGTGATGGTGGTGGGGGAAGGATTACTCAACGCTGCGCGCTTCGCCCTTCGGGTCGTTGCCTGCGGCAACGCTCTCTCGCTGGCGCTCGAGTCGAACCTTGGTCGAGGCTTCTCATCCTTCCCCGCATGGGCAGAATATTTAATCGCGGATTCGTTTGAGAGTTCACGGACTTTTGAAAGTGATGGTGGTGGGGGAAGGATTCGAACCTTCGAAGTCGATGACGGCAGATTTACAGTCTGCTCCCTTTGGCCGCTCGGGAACCCCACCACGGGGTAATGCTTTTTACTGGCCTGCTCCCTTATCGGGAAGCGGGGCGCATCATATCAAATGACGCGCCGCTGTAAAGTGTTACGTTGAGAAAAATGAACTGGTTGCGTAATTTTCATCCGTAACGGATTAAAGGTAACCAGTTATTTTTGCTGGCGATTAAAGAATAATCGTCCGATTACCGTAAACAAAGACGCGCTGTGCCAGTACTTTGTATAGTGCACGACTTAAGACGTTTTTCTCGACGTCACGACCTGCGCGCATCATATCTTCAGCTGTGTAGGTATGATCGACATGAATAACGTCCTGCATGATGATTGGGCCTTCGTCCAGATTGTCATTCACATAGTGAGCGGTTGCGCCAATAATCTTCACACCACGTTCATAGGCCTGGTGATAAGGACGTGCGCCGATAAACGCAGGCAGGAATGAATGGTGAATATTGATGATTTTATTCGGGAAGCGTGCCACAAATTCCGGCGTTAATACCCGCATATACTTCGCCAGCACCACATAGTCAGGTTGATAAGCATCAATGGCGTCCGCCATCTTTTGATCGTGCTCGTTGCGGCTTAACCCTTCATGGCTTACCAGCTCAAACGGAATATCAAAACGCTCAACCAGAGAACGTAAAGTATCGTGGTTACCAATAACTGCCGCGATTTCGACATCCAGGCCGCCGTAATTGGCTTTCATCAACAAATCGCCAAGGCAATGCGCTTCTTTAGTGACCAGAATCACTATCCGGCGACGACCGGCAGGATTCAGCTCACGCACGGAGCCTTCTGGCAATGCGCTATCGAGATCCGCCAGCAGGGTGGAATCATTAAAAATCCCTTCCAGTTCCGTGCGCATAAAAAAGCGCCCGGTACGGTGATCAACAAATTCATTGTTCTGTACGATATTTAACTCGTGCTTGTAGCAAATATTGGTAATACGTGCGATCAGACCTTTTTGGTCCGGACAAATAGTACGCAGAACTTTACGTTGGAGTGAATGCATTGCTGGAAAAACCTTGTTGAGAGTGTTTGCTAAACCGTACCGTCAACCATTATTGGCCGCAGCACTTTTTAAATTTTTTACCTGAACCACAAGGGCAGGGATCGTTGCGACCAAACTGCGGACGTGTACCGTCAATATAGTACCATTGACCGTTTTCTTTCAAAAATCGCGAACGTTCAAT
The DNA here is from genome assembly GCF_948475835.1 of uncultured Escherichia sp. NCBI lineage: Bacteria > Pseudomonadati > Pseudomonadota > Gammaproteobacteria > Enterobacterales > Enterobacteriaceae > Escherichia > uncultured Escherichia sp. The sequence continues at coordinate 17,675 of NZ_CAOLGM010000090.1, forward strand.
TATTGCACCTGTTTTACCACCTTCGGTAAATCGAGCAACAAAACTGACAAATCCGATATTGTCGGCGTCCTGCCAACAATGTTCAAATACGGTCAATCCCAACCATTCAGTATGCGCAAATCCGGCCATCAATTCGGCACGTAACGCCGCTGCTCCACAAGAGGGATGCCAGGTCTTTATTAAATAATCTGCGTCTTGCATCACAAAAGCGCAGTAACGCGAACGCATGAGATGTTCTGGATCAGGTGCAACCTTTTCACCAGACACATAAGGGTGGCAACATAGGCTATACTCGACAGCACTACCACAGGGACAAAGCTGAGACACAAATAATCTCCCTGGAAACAATAACGGCGTATTAACCGCCTGAGTAGCACTATGTTAACCGAGCAGTAGCGATGTGGCTACGATTGCATTCCAGGGGAATCTTGCGGGAATAATGAGAAAGATAAAAATAGGGCTGGCGCTGGGATCTGGCGCGGCGAGAGGTTGGTCGCATATTGGCGTTATTAATGCGCTAAAAAAAGTGGGTATTGAAATTGATATCGTTGCAGGATGTTCAATTGGTTCGCTGGTGGGCGCTGCCTATGCATGCGATCGATTATCTGCGCTGGAAGATTGGGTGACCTCTTTCAGTTATTGGGATGTTTTACGCCTGATGGATCTCTCCTGGCAGCGCGGTGGGTTACTGCGCGGCGAGCGTGTCTTCAATCAATACCGCGAAATAATGCCGGAAACAGAGATCGAAAATTGTTCCCGTCGCTTTGCGGCTGTTGCCACCAATTTAAGTACGGGACGTGAATTATGGTTTACTGAAGGCGATCTCCATCTTGCTATTCGCGCATCATGCAGTATTCCAGGACTCATGGCACCTGTTGCACATAACGGCTACTGGCTGGTTGATGGAGCAGTCGTTAACCCAATTCCTATTTCCCTCACGCGTGCATTGGGGGCTGATATTGTGATAGCGGTTGACCTGCAGCACGATGCTCATTTGATGCAACAAGATTTGCTCTCCTTTAATGTCAGTGAAGAAAATAGCGAGAATGGTGATTCTCTGCCGTGGCATGCGCGTCTGAAAGAAAGGTTAGGCAGCATAACGACACGTCGGGCGGTGACAGCACCAACGGCAACAGAGATTATGACCACTTCTATCCAGGTGCTGGAGAACCGCCTTAAAAGGAACCGCATGGCAGGTGATCCGCCCGATATTCTGATTCAACCTGTTTGCCCGCAAATATCTACGCTTGATTTCCATCGCGCGCACGCTGCCATTGCGGCCGGACAGCTGGCAGTGGAAAAGAAAATGGACGAACTTTTGCCGTTGGTACGCACCAACATTTGACCAGAATTTTTATCTACACTTAAGTTAATTCTGACAGGCGCAGGTGGCAATAGCATGCCACTATTGAGTAAAGCCAGTCAGGGGAGAGAACATGACGCAGCCATTGGTCGGAAAACAGATTCTCATTGTTGAAGATGAGCAGGTATTTCGCTCGCTTCTGGATTCATGGTTTTCCTCATTGGGAGCGACAACGGTACTGGCGGCTGATGGGGTGGATGCCCTTGAGTTGCTGGGAGGTTTCACTCCAGACCTGATGATATGTGATATCGCGATGCCACGAATGAACGGGCTTAAACTGCTGGAGCATATACGTAACAGAGGCGACCAGACCCCAGTTCTGGTGATATCTGCCACTGAAAATATGGCAGATATTGCCAAAGCGTTACGTCTGGGCGTTGAAGATGTTTTGCTGAAACCAGTTAAAGATCTGAATCGCT
>NZ_CAOLGM010000091.1:0-19427 GCF_948475835.1 uncultured Escherichia sp.
GAGCTGATGACTATGTCAGTCGTCCACCTGACTGGGGTAAACGGCTGGAAGTCAGCTGCTCGAGTTAAAGGCTACTTGGTCAACAGCAGCTTGCCAGCCTGAGTTTTACGGAGCAGATATTCTTGCCCGTCATGATCGATAATCAGTTTGCCATCCGGACCTAACAGTGTCTGGCTGGAAATTCGCCGGATGGGCTGCGGGGAAGCGGTCTTGTGATTGGCATCCGTTTCAGGCGTGAGTTTTCTGCTATCCGTATAACGCATAAAAATTAATAATAATTGATATAACAATGATTCTTATTATCAATATTATGGCTGACCAGAGCAAGCAGTAATGTGCTGAGAAGACAACAAGTTGCGCAGAAATGCCCATCCCATCAGGAATGGGCACGCATTCAGAAGCGGGTATCTACCGCAGAGGCAAGTTTTTCGACCAGGCGTTCGGTATCTTCCCAGCCCAGACACGGGTCGGTAATGGATTGACCGTAAGTGAGCGGCTGACCGCCGACGATTTTTTGCGTTCCTTCGCGCAGGAAACTTTCCGCCATAATTCCAGCAATCGCCGTAGAGCCATTGCGGATTTGCTGACAAATATCCTCACAAACTTCTAACTGGCGACGGTGCTGCTTCTGGCAGTTACCGTGGCTGAAATCCACCACCAGATGTTCAGGTAAATCAAACTCGTGCAGCGTATCGCAGGCTGCGGCGATATCATCGGCATGATAATTCGGTTTTTTGCCGCCACGCATAATAATGTGGCCATACGGGTTGCCGCTGGTCTGATAGATGGTCATCTGACCATTTTTGTCTGGCGAGAGAAACATATGGCTGGCGCGGGCTGCGCGGATAGCATCCACGGCAATCCGCGTGTTGCCATCGGTACCATTTTTAAAACCTACCGGACAGGAGAGTGCCGAAGCCATTTCACGGTGGATCTGACTTTCGGTAGTACGTGCGCCAATCGCGCCCCAACTGATTAAATCAGCAATAAACTGACCGGTCACCATATCGAGGAACTCAGTCGCGGTAGGGACACCCAGCTCATTTACCTGTAAAAGTAATTTGCGCGCCAGCTCCAGACCGTGATTTACCCGATAGCTGCCGTTTAAATCCGGATCGGAGATTAGCCCTTTCCAGCCGACAACAGTTCGTGGTTTTTCAAAATAGGTGCGCATTACGATTTCCAGCCGTGACTGGTACTGGTTGCGCAGCGACTGCAGACGGGTGGCGTACTCCATTGCAGCGGTGAGATCGTGGATCGAGCAGGGGCCAATAATGACCAACAGTCGCTTATCTTCACCATTCAGTATTTTTTCAATTCTGCGGCGGGAGTCGGTGACATGGGTGGCGACGCCAGGCGTTACGGGATACCGTAGCGCGAGTTCGGCGGGCGTTACCAGGCTCTCAATACGCGCAGTACGGAGTTCGTCAGTTCTGTTCATTACAAGTCTCAGAAATTTGTTGCTTCTACGGCAGGACTACCGGGAAGTGATGCGCATCACGATAAACCAATCGCAGCTGATTTCAAGTGCGAGGTGTGTCACACCTCGCCGGGTGGTTAGCATGATAACAAAAAAATAAGCTAATGCACTAGTTCTCTAGTACATTCGGCGGCTAAGCCCCATGATATCGAGGATCTTGGTGGCAATCTCTTCTACCGAATAATTGGTACTGTTAATCCACGGGATCTGATTTTTACGGTACAACGCTTCTACTTCCGCGACTTCCATCCTGCACTGACGAAGCGAGGCATAGCGGCTGTTCTCCCGACGTTCCTCGCGAATCGCCGCCAGACGTTCCGGGTCGATAGTCAGGCCGAACAATTTATGCTGAAGCGGTTTGAGCGACGCGGGTAGCACCAGATTGTCCATATCGTCGGCAATAAAGGGGTAGTTTGCCGCGCGGATACCAAACTGCATTGCCAGATACAGACTGGTGGGGGTTTTACCACAGCGAGAAACACCGAGCAGGATCACCTGAGCCTGGTCCAGATTGCGCAACGAAATGCCGTCATCGTGGGCGAGGGTGTAATCAATCGCCGCAATGCGCGCATCATATTTATTGAGATTATTAGGGTTAAGGCCATGGGTACGATGAGCAATCGGCGTTGGATCCAGTTTCATCTCTTGTTGTAGCGGGGCAACCAGCGCCTGAACAATATCCTGGCAAAAGCCTTCACTTTGCAAGATGATGGCGCGAATCTCCGGCAACACGATGGAGTAGAAGACCAGCGGGCGCACACCTGTCTGGTGATAAATTGCGTCAATCTGATCCTTCACTGCCCGTGCACGGCTCTCATTTTCGACAAACGGCAGCGTAATGCTGCTGATAGTGACGGGAAATTGTGACATTACTGCGTGTCCTAATACCTCCGCAGTTATTGCCGTACCATCAGAAATATAAAAAACGTGGCGATCAACAGCATTATCCATTTTGTTCTTCCCGTGATGCAGACATAATTCTATGAAAGCATAAATTAAAAACGCACAGAAGCGTAGGACGTAATGTCTGGTTTATAAAATGAACCTTCAATTTTATTTTTTATGAAAACAGCATTTCATTTTTATGGTTTCGTTTATACCGATGGTTTATGTGGAAATTGTCGAATAGAGCAGGTTTGCGCAACGCTGGGATCAGTCTTAAAAAGTAAAAAAATATATTTGCTTGAACGATTCACCGTTTTTTTCATCCGGTTAAATATGCAAAGATAAATGCGCAGAAATGTGTTTCTCAAACCGTTCATTTATCACAAAAGGATTGTTCGATGTCCAACAATGGCTCGTCACCGCTGGTGCTTTGGTATAACCAACTCGGCATGAATGATGTAGACAGGGTTGGGGGCAAAAATGCCTCCCTGGGTGAAATGATTACTAACCTTTCCGGAATGGGTGTTTCCGTTCCGAATGGTTTCGCCACAACCGCCGACGCGTTTAACCAGTTTCTGGACCAAAGCGGCGTAAACCAGCGCATTTATGAACTGCTGGATAAAACGGATATTGACGATGTTACCCAGCTTGCGAAAGCGGGCGCGCAAATCCGCCAGTGGATTATCGACACTCCCTTCCAGCCTGAGCTGGAAAATGCCATCCGCGAAGCTTATGCACAGCTTTCCGCCGATGACGAAAACGCCTCTTTTGCGGTGCGCTCCTCCGCTACTGCAGAAGATATGCCGGACGCTTCCTTTGCCGGTCAGCAGGAAACCTTCCTCAACGTTCAGGGTTTTGACGCCGTTCTCGTGGCAGTGAAACATGTATTTGCTTCTCTGTTTAACGATCGCGCCATCTCTTATCGTGTGCACCAGGGTTACGATCACCGTGGTGTGGCGCTCTCCGCCGGTGTTCAACGGATGGTGCGCTCTGACCTCGCATCTTCTGGCGTGATGTTCTCCATTGATACCGAATCCGGCTTTGACCAGGTGGTGTTTATCACTTCCGCATGGGGCCTTGGTGAAATGGTCGTGCAGGGCGCGGTTAACCCGGATGAGTTTTACGTCCATAAACCGACACTTGCAGCGAATCGCCCGGCTATCGTGCGTCGCACCATGGGGTCGAAAAAAATCCGCATGGTTTACGCGCCGACCCAGGAGCACGGCAAGCAGGTTAAAATCGAAGACGTACCGCAGGAACAGCGTGACATCTTCTCGCTGACCAACGAAGAAGTGCAGGAACTGGCAAAACAGGCCGTACAAATTGAGAAACACTACGGTCGCCCGATGGATATTGAGTGGGCGAAAGATGGCCACACCGGCAAACTGTTCATTGTGCAGGCGCGTCCGGAAACCGTGCGCTCACGCGGTCAGGTCATGGAGCGTTATACGCTGCATTCACAGGGTAAGATTATCGCCGAAGGCCGTGCTATCGGTCATCGCATCGGCGCGGGTCCGGTGAAAGTCATCCATGACATCAGCGAAATGAACCGCATCGAACCTGGCGACGTGCTGGTCACTGACATGACCGACCCGGACTGGGAACCGATCATGAAGAAAGCATCTGCCATCGTCACCAACCGTGGCGGTCGTACCTGTCACGCGGCGATCATCGCTCGTGAACTGGGCATTCCGGCGGTAGTGGGCTGTGGTGATGCAACAGAACGGATGAAAGACGGTGAGAACGTCACTGTTTCTTGTGCCGAAGGTGATACCGGTTACGTCTATGCGGAGTTGCTGGAATTTAGCGTGAAAAGCTCCAGCGTAGAAACGATGCCGGATCTGCCGTTGAAAGTGATGATGAACGTCGGTAACCCGGACCGTGCTTTCGACTTCGCCTGCCTGCCGAACGAAGGCGTGGGCCTTGCGCGTCTGGAATTTATCATCAACCGTATGATTGGCGTCCACCCACGCGCACTGCTTGAGTTTGACGATCAGGAACCGCAGTTGCAAAACGAAATCCGCGAGATGATGAAAGGTTTTGATTCTCCGCGTGAATTTTACGTTGGTCGTCTGACTGAAGGGATCGCGACGCTGGGTGCCGCGTTTTATCCGAAGCGCGTCATTGTCCGTCTCTCTGATTTTAAATCGAACGAATATGCCAACCTGGTCGGTGGTGAGCGTTACGAGCCAGATGAAGAGAACCCGATGCTCGGCTTCCGTGGCGCGGGCCGCTATGTTTCCGACAGCTTCCGCGACTGTTTCGCGCTGGAGTGTGAAGCAGTGAAACGTGTGCGCAACGACATGGGGCTGACCAACGTTGAGATCATGATCCCGTTCGTGCGTACCGTAGATCAGGCGAAAGCGGTGGTTGAAGAACTGGCGCGTCAGGGGCTGAAACGTGGCGAGAACGGGCTGAAAATCATCATGATGTGTGAAATCCCGTCCAACGCCTTGCTGGCAGAGCAGTTCCTCGAATATTTCGACGGCTTCTCAATTGGCTCAAACGATATGACGCAGCTGGCGCTCGGTCTGGACCGCGACTCCGGCGTGGTGTCTGAACTGTTCGATGAGCGCAACGATGCGGTGAAAGCACTGCTGTCGATGGCGATTCGTGCCGCGAAGAAACAGGGCAAATATGTCGGGATTTGCGGTCAGGGTCCGTCCGACCACGAAGATTTTGCCGCATGGTTGATGGAAGAGGGGATCGATAGCCTGTCTCTGAATCCGGACACCGTGGTGCAAACCTGGTTAAGCCTGGCTGAACTGAAGAAATAAAATAAATACCCGGCGGCGTTTTGTCGCCGGGTTTATGTGATCCCCGAAGATGAAACTTATTCAATCTCTTCACAGACATCCTGCGTTAATCGCCGCATAATATCTTTTCTTAACAAAAACTTTTGTATTTTACCTGAGGCAGTGCGCGGTAGTTTTTCGATTACCACGATATGTTCAGGATATTTATATTTTGCGACCCGTTTACGGCTAAAAAAAGCCACCACCTCTTCCAGCGATAATGAATGATGCGGCGCTTTCAGCACGACATAAGCGCATGATCGTTCACCTAAACGTTCATCGGGCATTGCAACCACACAGGCATCGTGAATTTTAGGATGCTGCAATAAAATATCTTCCACTTCACGGCTGCTAATATTTTCGCCGCCGCGGACAATAATATCTTTTTTGCGTCCGGTAATTTTTATATAGCCAGCCTCATCCATACGGCAGAGATCGCCGCTGTAATACCAGCCTTCTTCGTCCAGCGCACGGGCGGTTAATTCAGGTTCATCAAAATACCCCATAAACACATTGGGGCCACGCGAGGCTTCTTCACCTTCGCAACCTGGCGGTAAGGTCTTGCGTGCGTCATCGACCACTTTAATCTCTACACCTGCGGCAGCGTAACCATCGGTGTGCATAAAGCGCGACAAAGGATCATCGAGATTCACCACCGCATGCGGCGAACTTTCTGTGGAACCATAAACACTTAATAATTTAATGCCGCGCTGCTGGCATTCACGTGCCACTTTTTTGGGGATTGTGGTACCGCCGCAAAGAAAGAAACGCAGCGCTGAAAGGTCCGCGGGTTGTTTCTCTAGTACATTCAAAAGATCATAGACAAACGGCGTTGCGCCTAGCATACAGGTGCAACGCTGCTGCTCAAGCAGCGCGAGACACGCATCAGGAGTGAAAATATCTAACAACACGCTGCGAGCGCCAATTAAGAATGGTGCCGTTACGCCATGCAGAAAGCCCGTTGCGTGACCAAGTGGCGCAGGCATCATAAAGACATCCTGCCAGGTCAGATTCAGTCGCGCGCAATAAGCCCGCTCGCTGGCGAGAATATTGTTATGCGTTAGCATCACGCCCTTTGGCAGACCCTCGGTTCCGGAGGTAAACAGCACCGCAGCTAATTCATCGCCGTGGGTCGTTATCGCCGTGGTCAGTGAGGTATTGTCGGCGATAATCTGACTTAATGAGAGGGAAGAGGTGGCGGGAGCCAGTTTGTCCACACCGACAATTTGTTGTAGTTGTGGAAGCTGATTTTGCAGCGGCAGGATTAAATCTACCGGACGCGTTTGTTTAAACAACGTCGGTGCAAAGAACATTTTTGCCTGACACTTATTGAGCACCCACACCAGTTCTGCTTCCCGCCAGGAAGGCAACAGCGGCACGGAAACCGCACCGGTTTTCAGGCAGGCAAGATAGATAACGGTAAATTCACACCAGCCTGGCAGTTGAAATGCGATGCGATCGCCTGATTCAATACCCTTCGCTAACATCCAGTTTGCCAGACAGCTCGCGGCGTGATCGAGCGCGCTATAGGTGTACGATGCTCCATGATTATCGACCACGGCAATTTTGTCTGGCATCGCACGAGCGGTCTGCTGCCAGTAATCGGCCAGCGAAGCATCGCCCCATAGCCCTTGCTGACGATACGCCGCACGACGTTGTTCGTTGAACGTTAATGTCACTTTCATGTTGGACTCTCGAAACAGAACATCAGGCCCGAGATGCGGGCCTGTGGGATGCATGATTAGCCGTAGCGAAAATCAATACCGAAGGTGCCTGCGGGATATTGCCACTGTTCGAGAATAGTGTTACCGCACAGCACCCGACAGGTGCCGCACTCCAGACAACCGGCAGAATCAAAATGAATGTTGCCGGCGTCATCCTGCTTATAAAGTCCGGCAGGGCAGGCTTTCATTAATTTACGGAATTCATTGATATCGGGATTTGCCGCCAGAATGATATGCGGGTGGCCCTCATCAACATGGAATTTATTGACGCCTAATTTGATGTCGACGTTAACCGTAGCGTTCTGGCTCATAGCGCGGTTGCTCCCTTAATGCCATCTTTCAGCAAGTTGATCAGCCCAATTTTCTTCGCGTGTCCCATGATCATTTTGCGTACCGGCTGGTTTGGTTTGCCGTCAATGGTGAACATCTCGTTCATGATGTCGGCGACCATTCGTGGGTATTGGCTAAACAGGCGCGGGTTTTCCATCAGCGCCGGGATCTTGCGGAAATGCTGCATATCGCGCATGACGCAGCTTTGTTCCAGCTCACGTTTGTATTGCGCCAGACTGCTGGCGGAGAAATCCTCGCGTTCTTTGGCGGCGATCACCGTTGTGGCGGCAGCCTGAGCCGATGCAATGGCTAAATCCATGCCACGAACTGTAAAACCCAAATTCAGGCAGAAGCCTGCGGCGTCACCAACGATCATCACGCCATCGTTAACCATCTGCGGCACCATTGCCAGACCGCCTTCTGGCACCATATGCGCGGAATATTCAAGCAGTTTGCCGCCGCTAATTAGTGGGCGAATGGCGGGGTGTTGTTTAAAATCTTCCAGCATTTGCGGCACGCTTTTTTGCGTATGGGCGATATCACCCAATCCACAAACCAGCCCCAAGGATATGGAATCCTTGTTGGTATAGAGAAATCCCCCGCCCATCAGGCCGTCAGAAGGGGAACCGGCAAACAGCCAGGCGGCACCTTCCTCGCCCGTAATATTAAAGCGATCGTTGATCTGTTCTGGTGTGAGGCCAATAACCTCTTTAACACCAACAGCGTAATGATGCGGATCGGAAGCGGGAACCATTCCCAGCGAGCGGCCAAGCATCGAGTTAACGCCATCAGCCAGAATCACCACATTCGCTTCGAGAATATCATCCCCAGCCTGCACGCCAGTGACCTTGTTTCCTTCACGAACCAGCGCATCGACGCGAACGCCTGGGATAAACTGCGCGCCCGCCTGCTCGGCTTGTTCCATCAACCACGGGTCCAGACGATTACGCAATACGGTATAAGATGCGTGTTGCGGAACATCTGGTTGCTCGCGGTGAAAATCGAGGGTAACGGCGCTTTCTTCGGTTAAGAAGGAGATTTTCTCGCGTGTGACCTTGCGTTCTACCGGCGCTGATACTGCAAAGCCTGGAATGATTGCTTCAAGTGTGTGGGCATAAAGACGCCCGCCGGTCATGTTTTTACATCCGGCACTGTCGCCGCGTTCTATCACCAGGACATCCAGCCCGGCTCGCGCCATGACCAGTGCGGCAACGCTACCAGCAACGCCCGCACCGACCACAATGGCATCAAATTTGTCTTCCGACATGCGTTATGCTCCCTTCCCGCTGCGTTTACAGCGGGAGATGTGGTTGAAAGGGGAATTAGCGGCTCAACTGGCTAATCAGGGCAGGGACGACTTTGTAGATATCGCCCACCAGACCGTAGTCGGCATAATTGAAGATTGGCGCATTTTTATCTTTATTGATGGCGACAATCACTTTTGCGCCGTTGCCGCCAACCATATGCTGGATCTGCCCGGAGATCCCCAGCGTCAGGTAGAGATCGGATTTCAGCAACACGCCGGAGACACCGATATAACGTTCACGCTCCATCCAGTTCTCGCCTTCGGCAATTGGACGTGAACAGCCGACTTCAGCATTCAGCACCGCCGCCAGTTCGTGGACCATTTTCAGGTCATCCTGCGCCGCCAGACCACGACCGACGCCAACCACACGTTTTGCTTTGCTCAGGTCCACGCTGCTTGCGGCTTTCGCACGGCGTTCGCGACAGAGAATTTCATGACGCGGAGCAACATAAGGTACCGTTTCTGTCGGGCACTGATGAGAGGTATCACTGGTGCACGGTTCCTGAACACCGGGTGCAAGGGTAATGATCGCCAGCGGGCTGTTGATCTTTTCCTGAGCGAACGCTAACCCGCCATACATCCGGTGTTCGGCGCAAATGTGACCATCGACAATATCCACCGCCGTGGCATCGTTCACCAGCGCCGCATTCAGTTGCACACTTAACCGTGCTGCCAGAGCTTTACCACGTTTCGTCGCGGCCAACAGCAACATAGCGGGGTGTTTATCTTTCAGCAGGGCAGCAATGCTTTCGGCGTAATTTTCAGTGCGTTGCAGCGCGTCGTTTTGCTCAAGAACATAAATACATTTTGGACCATAAGGCATAACTGCCTGCGCCTGGTCGGTATTTTGTACAATGGCATACACCTGTTGGCCCCATTGCTGAGCGCCGCCAAACAGTTCAGCATAACGTTCAGGATTATCGCTAAAGACCCAGACGCTGTTTAATTGACTCATCGTTTCTTCTCCGTAGGCTTCAGTTCAGGGCTTTCTTCAGATGTTCCGCCAGCTCGGCAATGGCCTCCGGCGAATCGTTATCGATAATGATGTGCTTACGTTCTGTTTGCGGCGGTACGCGAATGCCGACCAGTTCAGCAAGTGGCGCGCTCTGGCTCCAGTCAATATCACTTGCCTGCCACTGATTTACCGGTTTTTTACCCGCGCCGAGAATGGCTTTCATCGAAGGAATGCGTGGCACGTTAATATCGGAGGTGACGCAGAGCACGGCTGGAACAGAGAGTTCAATAACTTCAACATCATCTTCAAGCGTGCGTTCAATCACCAGTGTATTGCCCTGACGCTGAATAGCACTCACTGCATTAATCACCGGAGGTTGCAGAATTTCTCCGACCAGCAAGCCAACCTGCTGGGCATAAAGGTCGCCGGAACCTTCACCAAAGATCAGTAAATCGAAGCCGATCTTTTCAATTGCTGCCGCCAGCGCTTTTGCGGTATCGAGAGGCAGTGCATGTTCAAGTTGCGCATCCTGCACCAAATACAGGCTGTGCGGCCCGCGGGATAGCACGTCTTTGCGCACTTTCGAGTTCTGCAACAATGAGCCGCCAACGGTCAGCGCGGCTATCTCATCGTCATCTGTTGCGAGCTGGCTTGCAGCTTCAATGGCATTGAGATCGAACTGGCTGATTTTGGCGTCGGCATTGTCGAAATTCAGGGTGTATTCTGGAGTGACAACAATGTCCCGTTCTTCAGGCACCAGCTTAAAGCAGGTTATTATTTTCATGATTTCTCCTGTGAGTCGCATACGGAACCATCTCCGATGGAAGGTAAAAATGGCCTGAAAATAGTGTGCGATAGCGGTGCGGGGTTTTCGACGGAGCAAGCTGTTTTCCTTGCCAACAATCTTGCAAAAAAAATGCGATCGCTAAAACAAAAGTGCAATTTGCGGCAATATAGTTATTCCATGACCGTACAATCTTGCATTCAGTGTAAATAATCTTGTTTAGCTCTCGCTAAACGCGGTTGTATAACCGCAATACACGCCGTATTTTATCCGGCATATATTGTTTTTGCTTGCTCATGGAATAGGGAGGTTGTCATGTATCAACGCTGTTTTGATAACGCCAGTGAAACGCTGTTTGTCGCCGGTAAAACGCCACGGCTTTCACGTTTTGCATTTAGCGATGATCCAAAATGGGAGTCCGGACATCACGTTCATGACAATGAAACCGAGTTGATTTACGTCAAGAAAGGGGTTGCAAGGTTTACCATCGATTCTTCGTTATATGTCGCACATGCGGATGACATTGTGGTGATAGAACGCGGCAGGCTACATGCGGTGGCCTCTGACGTTAACGATCCGGCAACGACGTGTACCTGTGCGCTGTACGGCTTTCAGTTTCAGGGGGCTGAGGAAAATCAGCTACTGCAACCGCATTCTTGTCCGGTAATTGCCGCGGGGCAGGGAAAAGAAGTCATAAAAACCTTATTTAATGAGCTAAGTGTGATTTTGCCGCAAAGTAAAAATAGCCAAACATCTTCGTTATGGGATGCATTTGCCTATACGTTAGCCATTCTTTACTACGAAAATTTTAAAAATGCTTATCGTTCGGAGCAGGGGTATATTAAAAAAGATGTTCTGATAAAAGATATTCTTTTCTATCTGAATAATAATTATCGCGAAAAAATCACTTTAGAACAGTTATCGAAAAAATTTCGTGCCAGCGTCAGTTATATTTGCCATGAATTTACCAAAGAGTATCGTATTTCCCCTATTAACTATGTTATTCAACGGCGTATGACGGAAGCAAAATGGTCACTCACTAATACTGAATTATCACAGGCAGAGATCTCCTGGCGTGTGGGTTATGAAAATGTCGATCACTTTGCCAAACTGTTTTTGCGCCATGTCGGTTGTTCGCCCAGCGATTACCGTAGACAATTTAAAAACTGTTTTGCGGAACAAGAAATCCTATCTGAATTTCCTCAACCGGTAAGTCTTGTTGGATAAATCTGGCGGCGCAGTTTGTTAAGAAGCTGCGCCGCCTGCAGATTATTTGTTCTGATAGTCTTTCAGGATCTGCCGACCTGCTACGTAAATCATAATTTCGTCTGTACCGCCGCCGATACGTTCACAACGGACATCACGCCAGAAGCGGGAGACGCGCGCTTCATCGGTATAGCCCAGACCGCCCATGATTTGAATCGCATCATCAATGACTTCCATTGCGGTACGTGCGCAATACAGTTTTGCCAGCGCCGCGCTGGTGCGCAGTGACTGATGCTGATCGGCTTGCCATGCCACTTTCAGCACCATGTTGCGCATGTTGTCGATCTTAATCGCCATCAGCGCCAGTTTTTCCTGGATCATCTGGTTATGACCAATGGGCTTACCAAAAGCGATACGTTGGTTGGCATAGCGGGCGGCATCTTCAAAGGCGCATTCGGCAAAGCCGGTGCTGCGCGCGGCGTTGATCAGGCGCTCCATCTCAAAGTTGTACATCACATTGAGGAAACCCATTCCTTCTTCGCCCACCATGTCGCTCTCTTCAACTTCCACATTGTCGAGATAGACTTCGCAGGTGCTGAGCATATGCCAGCCGATTTTATGCAGCGGGTTAATCTTAATGCCGGGCTTACTGGAGTCGACCCACCACAGGGTGAAGGCTTTTTTGGGATCTTTCGGTTGCGGATCGCGCGCCAGCACCAGCATATACGGGTACTCTTTCGCACCGGTAATAAAGGTTTTTTGTCCGTTGATGTAGACCTTGCCGTTTTTACGCGTGTAAGTGGTAGTGGCACTGTTGTTATCTGAGCCAGCACCTGGTTCCGTCAACGCCAGGGCATAGGCGGGATCACCCGTTTCCAGGGTGCTCTCTGCCGTTTTACGTAGCTGCTCTGCAGAACCGAAACGGCGCATACTGTGAATACATTGACCGTTGGTAATTAAAAATGCCGGAGCACCGCATTTTGACACTTCCATCAGCGCCAGCATTTGGGTGACGTAATCCGCAGGGATACCACCAAATTCTTCCGGCACGCCAAGCATGGAAATACCGTTATCCGCCAGCGCCCGCATAAACTCACGCGGATATGTCCCGTTTTGATCGCAGGTGCGGAAATACTCTTCCGGAAAGTTAGTCGTAATCAGTTCGCGAATACTGGCCAGCAGCAGTTCTTGTTCTTCAGTTAAAGAAAAATCCATCATAATACTCCTGTTAATGAGCCGCTTCAGGCAGGACAAAACCCATCGCCGCATCGATAAATAATCTTTCGTCCATCAGTTTGAGTTCTGGCGAAATCACTGGGGTGAAGTCCATTTTGTCGAGAATATCTTTTTGTAAATCGACGCCAGGGGCGATTTCGATTAAATGCAGGCCGTCTTCTTTCAGCGTGAATACAGCACGTTCGGTGATGTAACGAACATCCAGTCCCCGTTCGAGCGCGATTTTTCCGCTAAAAGTAATTTCCGGTAGTTCCCGAATAAATTTATTTACCCGTCCTTCCTGGACGATATGCAATTTGCCATCGGCAATTTCTGTTTTTAAACTGCCCGCAGTTAACGTGCCGCAGAAAATAATTTTCTTCGAGGTGGCACTGATATCAATAAATCCACCGGTACCCATGATTTTGCCATTGAATTTATGCACGCCGACGTTACCGTGCTGGTCGACTTCAGCAAAACTCAAATAACAAACATCCAGACCACCACCGTGATAAAAATCAAACTGGGACGTCATATCCAGAATGGCGCGGGTATTCACGTTCGCGCCAAAGGCGATACCCTGTGAAGTAATTCCGCCAATCGGACCTGTTTCTACCGTCAGAATAAAGTCATCAGCACAACCTTCTTCCCGGGCGACCAGGCCAATACCGTCAGCAATACCGACGCCGACATTCCCCACCGCGCCTTTACGCATTTCGAATAATGCACGCCGCGCAACTAATTTACGTTGGTTTAGGGGCAGGCTAAGTTTGGTGCTGTCATCAAGGGTGAAGTCACCAGAAATAAAACGGTTAACCGGCGCACCGCCATACAGTTGGCTTTGATCCGGATCGACCACCACAATATCCACCAGATAACCCGGAATACGGACAGATTTAGGATGCAGCGTGGCTTTCTTAACCATTTTCTGCACCTGCATCATCACAATACCGCCGTTATTGTGCACCGCCTGGGCAATAACCAATGCGTCGAGATACATCACCTCATCTTCAAAAGTGGCGTAGCCTTCACTGTCGCAGGTGGTAGCGCGAATGAAGGCGATATCTGGCGCAATCGCTTTGTAATAGAGATATTCTTTGTTATCAAACTCGACCAGTTTAATCAGGTCTTCTTTCGTGACTTCATTCAGTTTGCCGCCTTGCTGGCGTGGATCGACAAATGTCCCGATGCCAATATCACTAATAATACCAGGCTGGTGGGCTGCGGCGGCGCGTAAGGTTTGTGTAAGTACACCTTGTGGATAGTTATAAGCAATAATTTTATTTTGTTCTGCGAGTTCAGAAATACGCGGCGATTGTCCCCAGTGACCACATAATGCCCATTTCACCAGACCTTCTTGCGCCAGAGGACTAATACCACGGTCGGCGCGATCGCCAAGCCCTGTCGGACTAATAATCGATAAATTACGTGGCGTTTGAGTCTGTTTATATTTATCAGCAAGAGCTGTAATTAACGTGGTGGCTTCCAGAATACCGCCGCCAGCGCCTAACACACAAAGTGTTGCTTCGTCGGGAATATAATTAACCGCTTCCTGTGCCGACAGGACCGGCACTCGTCCATTAATACGAGGTGGTTTTACAGGTTTCATTGTTAATTCCTGATTCAGATGTGATTTTCCCTACGCCAGATGGAGAATTAGCGCACAGAGACTCACGAAATATTTTTATTAAATACGGTTAAATATATTTTTTAAGTTCGGCGGGGAGGGTGTTCCCGCCGAAATATTATTGCTTATGCCTGGTGTAAAATAGTTAATACCGTGCGTAAATCATTTACCGAGATTTGCCCTGGTGCAGAGGCTTTTTTTACCGCACCAAAAGTTGCCGCCGAGCCAAATACTTCACCAGCCAGACGAGAAATTACGCCAGTTTTTGCCATCGACATCGTGATGATTGGACGATCGGCATACTGCTCCTGCATCTCCAGGGTCGCGGTAAGCAACGTCAGCACATCGCTGGTACTTTGCGGCATCAGCGCAATCTTAGGAATATCGGCGTCGAAGGACTGCATTTTGCGCAGACGGGCAATGATTTCTTCGGCTTCCGGCGTTTTATGGAAGTCATGGTTGGACATGACAACTTTCACATCATGCGCGTGGGCGTAGGCGACGGTTTCTTTAACCTGATCATCGCCGGTAAATAACTCCAGATCGATCATATCAACCAGGCCGCTGTCGATGGCTGCACGATTGAGAGCGATATAAGCCTCGGTGGAAATCGCCTGCTCGCCGCCTTCTTTGGCACTGCGGAAGGTAAACAGCAGCGGTTTTTCTGGCATGGTTTCACGGAGAATTTTTGCCGCCGCCATGACAGACTCCACATTGGAGAGGTCGGCAAAGTGGTCCACACGCCATTCCAGAATATCAAAGTCCGCTTCACGATAGGCGAGAGCTTCGGATTTCACGCGGGCGATATCTTTCGCCATCAGCGAGACGATGATTTTAGGTGCGCCCGTACCAATGACGAGATCTTTTACAGTTACGGTTTTCATTTTTTACCCTTTCTGCACGCGGTCAGCCTGTCAGGCACCGAACCCCATGACCTGTTTAACATATTCCAGAGGGAAATCTTTGCCAGTCCATAACGTGAACTGTTCAGCCCCTTGCCACAACAACATGCCGTATCCATCAATCGTTTTGCAACCAGCTTGTTGCGCCTGCTGCAATAACTTCGTCATATGCGGGTTATACACGCATTCAGTGACCAGCAGTCCCGGATGTAACAGACTGATATCATTAACTAATGATTCATTCTCAAGGGGTTTCATACCCACTTTTGTGCCATTGGTTAAAATGTCGGCGGAAGCCAGGGCTTCAGCAAAGGCTTGCTGATCGGCGAGATCGGTAACCGTGACGACACAATCGGTGTTTTCGTTAACCCGCTGCGCGAAGGCGAGGGCTTTATCGAAGAACTCATCCCGACGGTTAAAGAGTTTAATTTCTTTTAAACCTTCAATTGCCCCCTGCGCGCCAATCGCCGTTGAGGCACCTCCGGCCCCTAACAGCACCATTGTTTTGCCTTTGATATCAAAACCGCTCTCTTTAATGGCGCGAATATGGCCCGTGCCGTCGGTGTTATAGCCGCGCAGGTAGCCATCATCATTAACGATGGTGTTGATGGCACCCACCAGTTTGGCTGCTGGCGTTAATTCATCAACATATTCACACGCCAGTTGTTTGTTCGGCATTGATATACCAGTTCCGCGCATTTTGAGGGCTTTTAATCCTTCAATTGCTCCGGGAAAACTATCGTTATCCACTTCAAAGGCCATATAGGTAAATGGCAATCCCGCTTTTTCTAAGGCTTTATTCTGCATTTCAGGCGATAAACTGTGGCGGATAGGATAGGCCATCAGCCCAATCAATTCGTATTTTGCGGTAACATCCATAATTAACTCCTTTAACCTCTATGCTTAATTGTGTTTAACCGGGTGCTAAATTTACGCTCGCCAAACCGCACATCATTCTCAGGAATAATAAAAACGCGGTAATAGCGGATAAAAACAATAATTGCGGTAATCAGGGCCAGCAGCGCGAAAGTAAAATCGAGAACAATGATATATTGAAGGCCGATGTTCGACAGATAACCGGTAATCAGCGGAATAACAAAGTTAGCCAGTCCACCCATCATCATATAAATACTGGTGACTTTGGCTTTGCTTTTTGGGAAAAACTCTGACATGACCGAAACACCGAGCTGTAAAATGCCGCCAGCTGCTGAGAAACCGATAACAAAGGCGCCGGCATTACACACCAGTGGAGAAGGGTACAGGTAGATAATGGCTGCTGTTATTGTTGCCAGTGCAGAGTTAAATACATTAGCCCAGATGGGCCGGACCATTTTTTTCAGTAGTGCGGCAAAAATAAAGACACAGACCAACGAGCCCATACTGTAATAAGAGATGGTTTTTAATGCCTCAGCTTCTGACATACCAGCAAAAGCCATCGCATATTTGGGCATCCACACCACAATCACATAAAAGGTCGAGAATGCGGCTACACCGAACAGTACCGATGAAACACCTTCCAGCCAGACTAACGGTTTGCTGTTCATTTGCGGTAATTCATTAGCTACGCTGGCGTCCACCAACTGGCTGGGGAATTTGCTTTTCAACAGCATCAGCGTGATCAGTACAAACAGAATACCCGGAATAATCAGCCCATAGCCGTACCAGATATTATTGAGCAACATATAGCTCACCAGCATTGGGTAGAACATTTGCCCAAATGACACCATCGCTTTAACCAGTATGACCGCCGAACCAGAGGCTTTCGGAAAGCATTCCATGAGCGCGGGGTAGCCACCCGTATCCAGCGCTGAGTTAGCGATACCTACGCACACTGCCAGACCGTAGGCGAGAGTTAAATTCGGGCAAGCGGGAATACCAAAGAAGAATAGCAGATACATTATTACTGCCATTAATATCACCGCCCGACGACCAAACTTATCGGAGATCACACCGAAGAATAAAATACTGATCAATCGCCCCAAACCGATACCGGAAATTAAGTAGGCAATGCCCGCGTTGTCAGTGGAAAACTTTTCTGCCAGAGATGACATATTTTGGGCAAGCGTAATAACACTAATGCCGTGCAGGAAATAGCTGAAGTAAATACAAAGAACAGCCAGGATAAATGGCGTGCTGAAAGCCTTATTTTGAGACATTTTCACAGCTCCTTGCTGAAAGATAATTTCGTTACCGTACGTATTGTTCTCCGACGGTTTACATAATTACTATACTGAAGATGATTTTCCCTGGGTACATGGCATAAAGTTTATGTTTCCAGGAATATTGCATGTCATAGTTTGTTTTTGATCGCGATTTTCCTTAGTTAGCGCAGAAAGAGTTATTTATCCGTAAGATCTTGCATGACCTGAAAAGAATATTGCATTACCCACCCGGAGCGACATTTTCCTTTAGCGAGTGATGCCGCGTTTTTTTGCGGCTGCGTAAGCCGATAAACAGTGCCAGTAAAAAGCCGATGGCAGCGATGGCGGTATCGAACCACATAATATCGGCAATACTTCTTTGGGACAGATGAGCCGTAATCAACGGAATAGTAAAGGTCGCAATACTGCCCGCACTGTAATAGATCCCTGTAGCTTTACCTTTAGCGTAGGGGAAACGTTCAGCCATTAACGTCAGGCCAATTTGCACAACACCTCCAGCAGAGGTAAAACCAATGACAAAAGCAAATATTATCACCACATAAAATGTGGGATGCAGGCAGACGGTAAACAGAGCAATAAATGAGATAAAGGTGTACAGCATCAGTAATGTTGTTGGGCGAACGGTATTTCGAATGAGTGGAGCGGTAATAAATACACAAAGCAGCGAACCCACGGTGTAGATACTGAGTAGTTTGATCGACATAGTGTATGACATGCCTGCAACAAATTGTCCGTACTGTGACAGCCACTGGCTAACCAGATAAAACGTTGCCATTGAGATATAGCCATATAAGGTATAACTGGCTAAATCGATAATTGAACAGCGATGTTCCGTAGAGCGGGTGGTTTTCTTTATGACAGGTAAGCGACGACCCGGATGGGGTGGGAACGTACAACGGTATAAAAACAGAGCGTTAATAAGCATAATGCCTGCAGCAATCATAAAGGACCAACCGAACCACAGTTCAGCCCACACTAACAGGCTAATGATTAGCGGTAATAAAAATTGTCCGCTGGAAACAAATGCTTTAATTAAAATATTGGCTGTCCCAGGTGAGCGTGGAAAAGCTTCCATCAAACTGGGATAAGTGCCTGCATCGAGAAAACTGTTTGCCATTCCCGCCAGAAAGCCAAAAACATAAGCGATAATGATGTTATTGGTCTGCAGGATGCCAAAAAAGAAGGCCATATAGCAACACATCCCGAGCATGATAAAAGGGCGGCGACCAAAGCGATCGGATAATAATCCTGCAAAAAGCAAGACACTTAATCGACCAATGCCCAGCGATGAGATAACTATCGAGACACCCGCGGCATTAGTCTGCCAAAGTGTCTCCAGCGAGGCCATATTCAGGCTCATCAAAATGACGCCCATACCATGCACCAGGTAATTAAAATACAACCCAAGTGCGGTAGGGTAATAGGGATTTTTCATAGGTTCTACTTAGCAAAGGTGCTTTAAAAAGTGTAGCGATGTTGTGTCAGTATCCATTCATTATTGTTGTAACAACGACAATTCCTTTCTGTGGAAAAATTAGCAAAGCCGCTCCAGATCGTGTGCATATAATTCAGCGGCTACCGATTGATAGATCTTCCAGTCAATAAAATTGCCATCAGGGTAGACTCGTTGAAATGCGGTTAAGTCGGGGAAAAAACGCATGGTGTTGTTGCCGATGCGGTTATTTATTTTCTCTATGATGGCATGAAGATGTTTTTTTCTTTGCTGACGCATAGCCAACAGTTGCTCGACTACACGATCAGGAATGGCACACTTGCCATTTTCCCATTGACGCCAGCTTTCACTGTCACCGGTCTGGGCAATCCAGGTCGCGCATTCATCAATAGTCATGGCAAAAATATGGCGGAGTGCCTGGAGTTCATAAGCGTTCATCGTGTAATGGCTGCATGAAATAAACAATAAAATATAAATAACATTATCAGCCTGCTGACGGCTTGAAGAGAGTCACAGTATCTTGTGCAACATTATTGGAAAGAGTGAGGGGCGAGGTAGCGAAGCGGAAAAATGTTAAAAAAAAGCCCATCGTGGGAGATGGGC